>NZ_JBQEAU010000054.1:20183-27763 GCF_052108595.1 Advenella sp. | reverse complement strand
CCGTAAGCTTAAAACGGGTCGGATTCAGCACGAAAAGGGTACACTATCGGATTCAGAATCTTGCGTGGTCTACCGGATTTTTTATGTTGCTCTCCGCCTTACCTGATCCAAACATTCCTATTGTGCGCGCCCTGAACCTGCTGCTGGATCGCGAACCCTGGGCAAAGCCGCGTATTGCCGCGCATGCCGGCAAAACCGTATGCATCCGCATCAGCCGTCTTGTGCTTCGGGTTACCCTTGGGCACGATGGTAGCGTGGCGCGTGCAGATCCTGCGGTTGTTGCCGATGTCACGCTGTCCATCCCCGAAAGCCGGCTGGGCGATGTGCCCGGCGCATTGCGCAATCGTCACGATCCTGCACAACTTGCCTCGCTGCTGCATCTGGAAGGGGACGCCGGCCTGGCGCAATTGGTCTCGGAGCTGGCACGCGACCTGCGCTGGGATTCCGAACACGAACTGGCCCGGTTTACCGGCGGCCTGCTGTCAAAACAAATTCATTTGCTGCTGCACCGTGCGTTTGCGACCACCACCACCGTTGCTGGCCGCCTGTCGGAAAACGTGAGCGAATATGTTGCTGAAGAGGCCGGCATGGTGCTGGGAAAGCCGGCGCTGCAATCCTGGGAGCACTCCCTGCGCGCTGCGACCGTACAGCTGGATCAGCTCGATGCCCGGCTCAGGGCGCTTGACGCTCGACATCGCAGGAGCGCACGATGATCATGTCAGCCCTGCGCCTGCTGCGCATATTGCTGATCTGCCTGCGCTATGGGTTGGATGAGTTGGTGCTCAGTGGCCTGAAGCATCCCATTGCCAGTTCCCTGCTCAAAGTGGTGCGGCTGGGTCGCCGTTTTGAGCAGCCGCGCGGCGAGCGCTTGCGGCTTGCGCTCGAATCGCTGGGACCGATCTTCATCAAGTTCGGTCAGGTCCTGTCCACCAGGCGCGATCTTATCCCGCTGGATATTGCCGATGAGCTGTCGGCGTTGCAGGATCGAGTGCCGCCGTTTCCGTCCGAACAGGCCATGCAAAGCATCCAGAAGGCGTTTGGCAAGCATCCGTCCGAACTGTTTGCGCTGTTTGAAACCGAGCCGGTGGCTTCGGCCTCTGTTGCCCAGGTGCATTTTGCCGTACTGCATGACGGTCGTGAAGTGGCGGTCAAGGTGCTGCGCCCCGGCATGCTGGCGGTCATCGAGCGGGATCTATCGCTCATGAATCTGTTTGCCGGTTTTGTGGAACGCCTGTTGCCAGATGGGCGTCGCTTGCGACCCAGGGAAGTGGTCAGCGAGTTCGACAAGTACCTGCATGATGAACTCGATTTGCAGGTTGAGGCGGCCAACTGCAGCCAGTTGCGTCGCAACTTCGAATCCAACCCGAAGCGCGCCGACTTGCTGATGGTGCCCGAAGTGATCTGGGAATACACCAGCAAGACTGTCATGACGATGGAGCGCATGCACGGCGTGCCGGTCAGCCAGATCGACAAGCTGCAGGTGGCCGGTGTCGATATCAAGAAGCTGGCTCGCAACGGTGTGGAAATTTTCTTTATCCAGGTGTTTGAAGACGGTTTTTTCCACGCCGATATGCATCCGGGCAATATTTTTGTCTCGCTGCAACCGGAAACGCTGGGACGCTATATCGCGCTTGATTTTGGTATCGTCGGATCACTTTCCGAATTTGACAAGAACTATCTGTCGCAGAATTTTCTGGCGTTTTTCCGCCGGGATTATCGTCGTGTGGCGCAGTTGCATATTGAGTCCGGCTGGGTGCCGGCCAATACGCGGGAAGAAGAGCTTGAGGCTGCCGTGCGGTCAGTGTGCGAGCCTTACTTTGATCGCAAATTGTCCGAAATTTCCCTGGGCCAGGTGCTGCTGCGCCTATTTCAGACCTCGCGTCGCTTCAATGTGGAAATCCAGCCGCAACTGGTCCTTCTGCAGAAAACCCTGTTGAACGTGGAAGGGATGGGGCGGCAGCTTGATCCCGATCTGGACTTGTGGCAAACGGCCAAACCGTTTCTGGAACGCTGGATGTGGGATCGCATCGGCCCGCGTGCTTTTGTCGCCCAGGTGCGCAAGGAAGCCTCGCAGTGGTCGCATCTGTTGCCGGAAATTCCAAGGCTGGTGCATACCCAACTGGCGCGTCAGGATAGTTTGCCGGCCATTCGCAAGGAATTGTCTGAATTGGGGAAAAGCCACCGTCGCAGCGAACGCATCTTTATCGTCATGACGCTGATCCTCACGCTGCAGGCCGGGTTGATACTCTGGCTGGTGGCCACGTTGCTGGAGTGGCAGTAATGAGCATACGTTTCGAAAGCAAGATTCTGACCCGCCAGCAGTGTATTGATGCCGTTCGCAATGGAGCATTGCCCCGACCGCTGGTGTTTACCAATGGCGTGTTCGATATCCTGCATCGTGGCCATGTCAGCTACCTGGATGAAGCTGCGCAGCTTGGCGCCAGCCTGGTGGTTGCCGTCAACACCGACGATTCGGTGCGTCGGCTGGGCAAGGCGCCTGATCGCCCCCTCAATGGGCAGCAGGATCGCCAGGCGATGCTGGCTGCGCTGGCCAGCGTTTCTGCAGCGACCGTATTCGAAGAAGATACCCCTTACGAGCTGATCGCGCAATTGCGGCCGGATGTGATCGTCAAGGGTGGTGATTATGATATGGCCACACTCAGGGAAACCGCTCTGGTGCAAAGCTGGGGCGGGCGTGCGGTTGCCATTCCCTTCCGTTTTCAACGCTCTACCACAGCCCTGGTCAATGCCATCCGCGGCACCACCGCCCAGTAAGGGGTCGCGCCAATGCTCCGCTTATGTCTCGCCAATAAAGGCTTGCATTGGCGATTGATTTTTATCGCTATTGATCTTCGTTGATCAATGACGTGCGCCACGCGTTAGGGCTGGCGCATCATCATGCACAAAGGCCGTTCCTGCGACTGCACTAGTCAGTCTGAGGCAACGGCCGTTGCTTTTGAACCCCAACCGGCATGGGCCGATGCGGGTTCAGGTAAATCAGAATTTGAAATGAGACACAGTGGTGCCGCGCAATGGCTTGGCGTACGTGTCAAACAGCGACTCGGTTTCAAACGCGGCGGCGCTGACCCGGGTAATGCGCAAAGCCGTCATGACTGGCGCCTGTCCCACAATGGCAACCAGCCGGCCACCGATGGTCAGTTGGTACTTCAGTGAGTCGGGAATGTTTGGAATGGATCCGGTCAGCAGGATGGCGCTGTACTCGCCGGTACCCCAGCCGGCGCGTCCATCGCCGATTTCCACTTTCACGTTACCGATCTGCTCGCGCTCCAGGTTGGCCTTGCCGAAAGCCGCAATATGGCGATCGATTTCGACGCTGACAACCGTGCTGCACAGGCGACTGACAATCGCCGCCTGATAACCCGAGCCGGTGCCGATTTCCAGCACGCCGTCGGTTGGCGTCAGACGCAATTCCTGGGCCAGCCGCGCCTCTATTTTAGGCGCCAGCATGGTTTCACAGCTGTTGATGCCTTCAACTTCCAGTGGGATTTCGATATCGGAATAGGCCATATTCTGATATCGGATAGGTACAAACCGTTCGCGCGGAATCGCAGACAGCGCGTCCAGTACATCCTGGTCCAGTACATGCCACGGACGGATCTGCTGTTCGATCATGTTGAAACGGCTTTGTTCGGCGAGGGAAGTCAGAGCATTCATAGGAAGAGTATCAAACGTGGTCCTGAGATTGGGATTTCTTGTTCATTTTACCCGCAACTGGCGCGGTGCTTCTGGTTTCATGACCATAAGGCATGAAAATGATGGACGGGCCCGTGCCCGTGGCCAACATTTAGTTCGCCGGAACGGGCAATGGCAGTCTCGATGTAGGTCTTGGCCAGCCTGGCTGCCTGCGGCACATCGCCCGTGCCGGGAATCAGCGCACACAGGGCCGCCGACAGTGTACACCCCGTGCCATGAGTATTGGGCGTGTCAACGCGTTTGCCGGGCAGCTCGATCATGCGGTCTCCGTCGGTCAGCAGATCGACGGTGTCGTTGCCTGGCAAATGGCCGCCCTTGAGCATAACCCAAACGGTGCGGTGATGATCCATGAGTTTACGCAGGCGCTCTGCCACCCTGTACATTTGCTTTAAGGAATCGGCCTCCCGTTCGCCCAGCAGCACGCCTGCTTCGGGCAGGTTTGGTGTAATGACGGTCGATAACGGTATCAGTGCTTCACGCAGCGTGGCGATGGCCGGCTTGTCCAGCAGCACATCGCCGCTTTTGGCCACCATGACCGGATCCAATACAATATGGTCGGGCATCCAGTAAGCCAGGCGTTCGGCCACCATGCGGGTCACCGGCTCCTGGCCCAGCATGCCGATTTTTACCGAATCGATATGAACATCGTCAAACAGCGTATCAATCTGCTGACGAACGAAATCGGGTGCGACAGGCTGCACGCCGCTCACCCCCTTGGTGCTCTGGGCGGTCAGGGCCGCCACAACGGCGCAGGCATAAGTGCCCAGGGCACTCATGGTCTTGACGTCGGCAAGAATGCCGGCACCGCCGGAAGGATCTACACCGGCAATGGTCAAAGTATTAAAAATCATACAGCCTCTCTGTCGACAGTATTGTTGTCATACGCATATGATAATGTCTTCCTCTGAATTAATGTTAATGATTGAGTGAAGGCGCAATCTTACAATGCGTTTTTATCAGTACAAGGATGTCAAATGGCTACCCGTAAATCTACAGATCAAACGAGCCGTCAGGGCAGTAAATCCAATAGTCTGCACGCCGAAACCGACCTTATCGCACGTGAGGTGACGGCGGGCGATACCCAGTCGGGAGATACGCCGGCGCAAACCCGCGACAATACCGTTATGGACAGCCAGCGGGCACGCATCAATGCCGAAGCAGCTGCCTTTACGGCCGATCTTGTCGGTACCGACAAGGCCGCACGCAATCAGCGGGCCAAGCTCCTGCTCGAGGGCATGGCGGCCGATGATCGTCGTGAACTGCTCCAGTTGCTGCGTGAGGAAAAACTTCGTGTCGACAACCTCAGGCACCCGGAAACCGATCCGGACTACAAGCTGCAGGACAATTGGCAGGATGGGGGGTATCCCTATAAATATCTCATGTCGCGCCGTAATTACGAGTTTCAGAAATACGACCTGCAGGTTGAACTGCTCAAGCTGCAGTCCTGGATCAAGGAAACTGGCCAGCGTGTCGTTATTGTCTTCGAAGGTCGCGATGCGGCGGGCAAGGGCGGCACCATCAAGCGCTTCATGGAGCATCTGAATCCGCGGACAGCCCGTGTGGTTGCGTTGCAAAAGCCGACGGAACGCGAGCTGGGCCAATGGTACTTCCAGCGCTATGTGGAGCACCTGCCCACCAGTGGTGAGATAGTCATGTTTGACCGTTCCTGGTATAACCGGGCGGGGGTTGAGCGGGTCATGGGATTCTGTACCGATGCCCAATACATGGAATTCATGCGCCAGGCGCCGGAGTTCGAACGCAATCTGGTTCGCAGCGGCATCAGTGTCATCAAGTTCTGGTTCTCGGTCAGCCAGGATGAGCAGAAACGCCGGTTCAAGGAACGTCGTCACCATCCGCTCAAACAGTGGAAACTGTCTCCCATCGATATGGCCTCCCTGGACAAATGGGATGACTATACTCGTGCCAAGGAAGCGATGTTTTTTCATACTGACACCAGCGACGCGCCCTGGATCGTGGTCAAGTCCAACTGCAAGAAACGCGCGCGGCTTAACGCCATGCGCTATGTCCTGCAGCAGTTCAATTACACCAATAAGGACTCGGCACACATCGGCAAGATTGACCCGCTGATTGTGGGTCGTTCCAACGTGGTCTACGAGCAGGGCGAACACGTATTGCACAGCCCGTCAGGGGTAAAGCAGGACACTCGCTAACACCGGTTTTCAGCTGCGTGTCGTCGCAGCGGCTGTGGGGGAGACTGCCGGGGTTTTGGTCGCATGGTTTTTGGCCAAACAGGCATGGCAGCAGCGGTTGCTTGATCTGGCAACGCGGGTGACCGTTTGCGTTCATGCCCTCACCCCGGTGGTTGCTGCGGCCATGCGCCGGTATCGAGGCAACCCGTTGCATTATCCGCGCGCCACCAATTGCTGGGCCCGGTTCAGTACCTGGTCCAGATAGCGCTGCAGCACCTCGCGCTCGGTGGGTGTCAGGTCCTGCAACAGGTAATCGTTGCGCGCCATCATCAATGGCGACACTTCCCGATAGGCCGCCTGGCCGGCAGGCGTCACCACCAGAATCTGCTGTCGCTTATCGTCCGTATCGGCTGTGCGGGACAAGAAACCCTTTTTCTCCAGCCGGGCAATGGCCCGGCTCACCTGCATCTTGTCCAGCGTAGTGTGTTGTGCGATATCGGTCGCACGCATATGTCGTGCCTGATTGACGGCAACCAGCACGCGCCAGTCGTCGCGCGATATGCCCAGCCGGCTTTCGTAGACTGTAGCCACCGAAAGGCTGACCACGTCGGCCAACTGCGAAAATTGGTAGGGCAAAAAAGCATTCAAATCAATCATGGAAAACTCGTTTAATATTCAATTGATAACGAATGATACTTCATTTTCATCGCCTTTCTTGGCGGGATAAAAATATAGAATAAGGAAAAATCCCATAATAAATAACAGATTGCTGTATTTATTAGTTGACGGATGAAAACAAATACTATTTAATAGTAACGTTGGTTACTATTATTGATGGCCTGCGCATCAGGGCCTGCATATTGGAACTTCTGCATCGGGATCTGTGCATATTGCGTATGCACCCATGCCTGACTAGCAAAGCGTGGCGCAGGCGCTTGCGAAGACCGTGTTTTGCGATCCGGCGCTTACGCGCAATATTTCATTCAGCATATCAGACAAAGAGGGTAGACATGGACATTCAGAAAATACATCACGTAGCCTATCGCTGCAAAGACGCCAAGCAAACTGTTCTCTGGTACAAGGAAAATCTGGGGATGGATTTTGTCCTGGCCATTGCCGAGGATCGCGTGCCTTCTACCAAGGCCAATGATCCCTACATGCATGTTTTCATTGACGCCGGCCAGGGCAACATACTGGCTTTCTTTGAACTGCCCAACTCACCGGAAATGGGCTTTGATGCTAATACGCCTGACTGGGTTCAGCATATCGCGTTCGAAGTGCCCAGTGTGCAGGTGCTGGAACGCACCAAGGAAAAGTTGCAGGCCAAAGGGATTGATGTTGTGGGTATCACCAATCATGTCCTGTTCAAGTCCATTTATTTCCGGGATCCCAACGGACATCGTGTCGAGCTGGCCGCGCCCACGGCTACGCCGGAAATGAACCGGAAACTGGATGAGGTCAAATGGGAGATGCTGGAAGAATGGAGCAAGACCCGGCGTGCGCCCAAACACGCAGCGTGGCTGCACGAAGAAGAGCTCCAGGCGTAACGACTGTTGCATGGCTTGCAAAACGGGCCAGTAAGGAGAGCAGATCGAAAAGAGGCCGATCGCCAACCGTGGGGGTCGGCCCCTTTGTTATTGCGCGTGCGCTGTCAAGCGGTCCCGTATGACGTAGTGCGCATGCCGGTGTCTGCGTGATTGCCCTTGTCCTGCCACT
>NZ_JBQEAU010000054.1:11600-20173 GCF_052108595.1 Advenella sp. | reverse complement strand
CAACAGATGCAGATCGCCCACGGTGGCGGTCTGCGTCTTTGTTATTGTGTGTATGCGCTGTCAAACAGTCCCGTTTGATGGGGGGACGCAGGCCGACGCCTGCGTCATTGCCCTGCAGATCATTGAAATGCCGTTCGTGCGTCCAGGAAACGTTCGGCGAAATAGCGGCTGTCCAGTGAATCGACCCGGACCTTGCCATTGTTGCGGCTGGATGGCGCGTGGACAAATTCGTTGTTGCCGATATAAATGCCCATATGCGAATAGGGCTTGTAGGTATTGAAGAAGACGAAGTCGCCTTTTTTGAGCTCTGTTCGGGAAATGGGCTTGGTCAATTTGGCGATCATCGCCGTGTTATGTGGAAAGCGAAAGTCCGCGGACTCCTGGAACACGTAGCGCACAAACCCGCTGCAATCCATCCCGTCCGGGGTCATGCCGCCATAGCGGTAGGGTGTGCCGGTCAGGGTCAGCGCCTGTTCGAGCACCGGATCGCGATAGGAAGCGTCAAGCGCAGGCGTTGAAAAGGAAGCGGGCACCTCGGCCACCGGGCCGCGGCTTGCGCAGCCTGCCAGCAGGCAGGCTGCTATAACCGTTGTAATAGAAATATGGAAACGTTGCATACCTTACCCGACGCGAAAAAACCTCTGGATTCCAGTATCGCAATTTCACCGCGTCAGGAAAAGCCTTTTGCCGGTATTTTTAAAGAATATCAAAAAAATTAATCATAAAAACAACAAGTTAATAGCATTAACTTATGTTATTTGTGAAGAGTGTTTTTAATCTTGAGGGCTGGCTGCGCCAGAATTGGGGCGAAGCATCGATACGTGCTCCCAGTTCGGCCGCTGCATGCCAGGGCCAGCGCGCGTCATAAAGCATGCCGCGGGCAACGCCGACCAGATCTGCCTGGCCCGAGGCCACCACCGACTCGGCCATTTGCGGATCGGTAATCAGGCCAACGCCAATGACCGGCACATCGACGGCATTTTTGATTGCCTGCGCAAATGGCAACTGATAGCCCGGCTCGTTCTTGATCTGCTGCGCCTGTGACAGGCCGCCTGAAGAGACATGAATGAATGCCGCGCCACGCTCTTTGAGCGCCTGGCTCAGACGGATACTCTGCTGCACGTCCCATCCGCCATCGACCCAGTCACTGGCCGAAATCCGCACACCCACCGGCACCTTGCCTGCCACTTCTTCATAGACGGCCTGGAACACCTCCAGCGCAAAGCGCATGCGGTTTTCCAGGGAGCCGCCATAATTGTCCTGGCGCTGGTTTGACAGGGGCGACAAAAACTCATGCAGCAGATAGCCATGCGCGCCATGCAGCTCGATGGCGTCAATGCCCAGGTCTACGCTGCGACGGGCCGCCTGCACGAAGGCATTGATAATACGCGTCAGCCCGGCCTGGTCCAGTTCCTGGGGCGGGCGATCCTTTGGATCAAAAGGCACGGGTGACGGGCCATAGGTTTGCCAGCCGCCTTCTTCCAGCGACAATTGACCACCGCCAAACCAGGGCTGACGGCATGAGGCCTTGCGCCCGGCGTGCGCCAGCTGAATCGCAAAGGGCGTATCGGAAAAGCTGCGGATATCGCGCAGGGTGCGCGCGATTGCCTCCTGGGTGACATCATCCCACAGCCCGACATCTGTCGGCGAGATGCGGCCCGCCTGTTCGACGCTCGTGGCCTCAATAAACACCAGCGCTGCGCCGGACACAGCCAGCGAACCCAGATGCATCAGATGCCAGGGTTGCATGCAGCCGTCTATGGCTGAATACTGGCACATGGGGGGAACAATAATACGGTTTTTAAGCTGCAGGCTGTCCAGGTTGAAGGGACTGAACAGGATTGAATCGGTCATGGCGTCTTCACACTTTAGAAATTGTCGGGGAGTGGCATGGGCGCCGGGAAAGCTCCGTCAGCGCCATGTCTTGTTTTTACCATACCCGTCAACGGTGATCGGTATATGACCCTGGTGATGACATGATCGTGTGTCTTTGCCCGCAGAAAACGGGTTTATGAACCCGGCCAGCCGGGGCACACTGCAGCTCATATTGCTTGCTGCAGCAAAACTGCCTAAAAAAATGGTATAAAGCAGCATAAAATGTAATTATATTTTCATAAAAGATGAAAATAGTAAGTTTACTTACATCGTCATAGGTGCTGTTCTTTCCCATTCGGACTCCGTACTTTCTGCCAATCATGATTGAAACCGACTTTACACGGGCACTGGCCAAACGGCTGCCAGAGCTGACCAAACCCCAGCGTTTGCTTGGCGCCTATGTGCTCGAACATCCGTTCAAGGTCGCCATTATGTCGATCGACGAATTTGCACAGGCTGCGGGCGTTTCCAGCGCCAGCGCCAACCGTTTTGCGCGGGCGCTGGGCTATCCGGGGTATGCCCAGTTTCGGCAAAACATTATCAAGGGCTTCGAAGGCGTACTGGAGTCGGTCAATCGCCTGAAAAAAGAACAGTCGTATCCGGCCACCAATCAGGAAGTCATGTCCAATGTCCTGGTGGAGGGGCAGCGCAATCTGGAAAAGACTCGCCTGAACTTAAGCGCCGAGACCTGTGACAAGGCGGTCGACATGATCCTGGCCGCCCGCCGTATTTTCATATTGGGCCTGGGCTCCAGCGGCTATCTGTCGGGGCTGCTGGAGCGGCGCCTGTTTTCGCACAACGACATGGTGGTCAGCCTTGCCGGCCCTGGCGGGGTGACGTATGCGGCCCGCAGGCTGGCGCTGGTCGATGAAAATGACCTTGTGATCGCCCTCACTTTCCCCCGGTATTTGGCCGACACGGTCAAGATCGTGCAGAAAGCGCACGGCCGCGGCGCCAGGGTGCTCGGGCTGACCGACAAGGCCACTTCGCCGATCGTCCCAGCCTGTGATTGCATTCTGTACACATCCAGCGACAGTGTATATGGCACCAATAGCGATCCGGTGGCACTGGCCCTGATCGACGCGCTGATGGCGGCCCTGGATTATCGCTCACCCTTTTCAGTTGAAATTGCCACAGAAGTGGCAGAAACCATCACCCCCTGGCTCATTCACGGAGAAACCTCGGCATGACAACTGCCATTATCGCCATTCATGGCGGGGCCGGCGCCCTGTCTCGCGACACCATTACACCGCAGCAGCAAGCGGCCTACGAGACGGCATTGAACGACATTCTGGCGCAAAGCGGCGCCTTGCTGGACAAGGGCGGCTCGGCACTGGATGCCGTGACGCTGGCTGTGCGCCTGCTTGAGGATTGTCCGTTATTCAATGCCGGCCATGGCTCCGTATTTACCAGTGCCGCGACCCACGAAATGGATGCCGCCATCATGGACGGCGCGACGCTGGGCTGCGGTTCGGTCGCCTCGATCTCGACCGTGCGCAATCCGGTACTGGCGGCAAGAGCTGTCATGGAAACCAGCGATCACGTATTCTTTTGCGGCAAACCTGCCGAAGCGCTGGCGGCCGCCGCCGGGCTCGACATGGTCGAACCCGATTACTTCAGCACCGCCTTGCGCCGCGAGCAGCTTGACCGGGTCCGCGCAACCGGCGCCGCCAGCTTTGTATTGGATCACGATGCCGTGGCGCAGGTGCAACCTGGTAATGCGGTGGCGCCGCTGGATGAAGACAAGAAGCTGGGTACCGTCGGCGCGGTGGCGCTGGATCAGGCCGGCAATCTGGCTGCAGCCACTTCAACCGGCGGCATGACTAACAAGCAGCCAGGCAGGGTTGGCGACTCGCCCATTATCGGCGCCGGGTGCTATGCCAGTAATCACAGTTGCGCGGTTTCCAGCACCGGAACCGGTGAAATGTTTATTCGCAGTGTCGCCGCGTATGACGTGGCAGCACAAATGCAATATGCGGGCCGCACGCTGGCGCAGGCCGCCGAGAACGTGGTGTTCGACAAGCTGCCGGCTATTGGTGGCGTGGGTGGCCTGATTGCCATCGATGCGCAGGGCAACGTCGCGCTGCCGTTCAATTCCGAAGGCATGTATCGGGGTTACCTGCGGGTCGGCCAGGATCCTGTCGTCGGTATTTATCGTTAGCCCGATGCCTGAGTGGCACTGTGAGCGGTATGGAGAAAACAGTAAGTGAATACAAATGTGATTAATGCAAACGCCGACAAGGCGCCAACGAACGGCACCGGAAAACTGGCGCCGGACTGCGTCCTGGATGTGCGCAATCTGAGTGTCAATTTTGTCGGATCCGAAAGAACCGTGCAGGCGGTTGAGGATTTGTCCTTTACGGTGGGCCAGGGTGAAACACTGGCCATCGTGGGCGAATCGGGCTCGGGCAAATCGGTGACCTCGCTCTCGCTCATGCGCCTGGTCGAACATGGTGGCGGTCGCATCGTCAGCGGGCAAATGCTGTTTCGCCGCCGCCAGGGACAGGAGGTGGATCTGGCCCGGCTGCCAGGCGCGCAACTGCGCGCCATTCGTGGGGCAGATATGGCCATGATTTTTCAGGAGCCCATGACGTCGCTGAACCCGGTGTTTTCGGTGGGTGACCAGATTGCAGAATCCATTCGCCTGCATCAAGGGCTTAGCCAGCAGCAAGCCTTGGCAGAAGCCTTGCGCATGCTCGATCAAGTGCGTATCCCTGAAGCGCGTGCCGTACTGGCGCGGTTTCCGCATCAGTTATCCGGCGGTATGCGCCAGCGCGTCATGATCGCCATGGCGCTGGCCTGTAAACCTGCCTTGCTGATTGCCGATGAACCCACGACGGCGCTGGATGTGACCATTCAGGCGCAGATTTTGCAACTGATCCGGGAACTGCAGAAAGAAATGAACATGGGCGTGATCTTCATTACGCACGATATGGGCGTGGTGGCCGAAGTGGCCGATCGTGTTCTTGTCATGTTCAAGGGAAACAAGGTCGAACAAAACAGCGCTCAGGCCATTTTCCACGATCCGCAACATGCCTATACCAAGGCGTTGCTGTCAGCCGTGCCGCGACTGGGATCCATGAATGGCACGTCATTGCCTGCTCATTTTGACCTGCTGTCGCTGCAACAGGCGGGCGCCGATGAAGCCATCACCCCGCATGAGCCGGTGGTGCTGGCGCCGGATCGCCAGGCCGGGCCGATCCTGCAGGTCAAGGATCTGGTGACGCGGTTCGATGTGACCAGCGGCATTTTCAATCGCGTTGTCAGGCGTGTGCATGCGGTCGAAAAAGTCAGCTTCGATCTGTATCCGGCAGAAACGCTGGCCCTTGTGGGCGAGTCCGGTTGCGGCAAGTCCACGACAGGTCGCTCCCTGTTGCGTCTGATCGAAGCGCACTCGGGACAAATCCTGTTTCAGGGGCGCGATATCAGCAAGCTCAATACCCAGGATATGCAGGCAGTTCGGCGCGATATCCAGTTTATCTTCCAGGATCCATACGCATCGCTGGACCCGCGCCAAACCGTGGGATATTCCATTATGGAGCCCCTGCTGATCCATCGGGTGGCCAGCGGGCGCGAGGCATTGGAGCGTGTCGAATGGCTGCTTGAAAAAGTTGGCCTGCCGGCGGCCATGGCGCAGCGCTACCCGCACGAATTTTCCGGGGGGCAGCGCCAGCGTATCTGTATTGCACGTGCACTGGCGCTCAATCCCAAAGTGGTGATTGCAGACGAATCGGTATCGGCACTGGATGTATCGATCCAGGCGCAGATCGTCAATCTGCTGATGGATCTGCAAAAGGAATTTGGTATTTCATATTTGTTTATTTCACATGACATGGCGGTGGTGGAGCGCATCAGCCATCGCGTGGCGGTGATGTACCTTGGGCAGGTGGTTGAACTGGGGTCGCGTCGTGAAATATTTGAAAACCCCCAACATCCCTATACGCAAAAACTCATGGCCGCCGTTCCCATTGCTGATCCGGCGCGGCGCCACAAACTTGCCGCACTGATGGCAGGTGAAATTCCCAGTCCGGTGCGTGCTGTTGGCGATGGGCCGGTGGTCTTGCCGCTCGAGCAGGTGGGGGCGGATCATTTTGTTGCCCGCCACTCGGTAGGTATTTACTGATTTTTATTTCGTTTTTCAAACGACGTTTAACCATTTATCCTTCGCAGGGAGATTTTCATGAAACCTATTTATCTTCGCAGAGCATTGCTGGCCCCGGCCATGATGGCGTGCCTGGCCTTTTCCCACTCCGCACTGGCGGCCAAAGATGTCACGGTCGCAGTTCCCTATGGTTTTGATTCACTCGATCCCTATAACACCAATTCGACACAATCCCAGGCCGTTGGCAAGGGCTGGTACGAAGGGCTGTTCATGTTCGATCTGGATTTCAAGATTCATCCGCTGCTGGCTACGGGTTTTGAGGTGAGCGAAGACGGACTCACGTATACATTCAAATTGCGCCAGGACGTAAAGTTCCATGACGGCACCGACTTCAATGCAGAAGCGGTCAAGGTCAATTTCGAGCGCGTGCTGAACCGCGACAACGCACTGGGTCGCTACAACCAGTTCAAGGGCATTGCAAATATCGAGGTGATTGACCCTGCTACGGTGAAAATCACGCTCAAAGAGCCGTTCTCTGCATTCATCAACAATCTGACGCATCCGTCGGCCATGATGATCTCTCCGACCGCCCTGAAAAAATATGGCAAGCAGATCAATCTGCATCCTACCGGCACCGGACAGTACATGTTTGTTGAATGGAACCCCGGCCAGAATGTGAAAATGAAAAAATTCGACGGTTATTGGGACAAGGAACACCTGGCCAAAGTCGATTCCATCAATTTCCGTGTGGTGACCGATAACAATACGCGTGCAGCGGTCATGCAGACCGGCGAGGCCCAGTTTACCTACCCGATTCCCTATGAGCAGGCGGCTATCCTGAAGAAAAATGACAAGCTTGACTTGCTTGCCGAGCCGTCCATTATTGCGCGCTATATCGCCATGAATAATCTGGTCAAGCCTTTCGATAATCCGAAAGTGCGCCAAGCCATGAATTATGCGATCAATAAAGAAGCCCTGAACAAGGTTGTGTTTAACGGTTACGCGCGCGTTGCCGAGGGTGTGGTCCCAGGCAAGGTCGAGTTTTCACAAAAAATGAAACCCTGGCCTTATGATCCGAAAAAAGCCCGCGAACTGCTGGCCGAAGCTGGCTACCCGCAAGGATTCGAAACCACACTGTGGAGCGCCTATAACGATGGTACTTCGGTGAAGGCAATCCAGTTTATTCAGCAGCAATTACGCCAAGTGGGTGTCAAGGTATCCGTAGAAGCACTGGAAGCGGGACAGCGCGTTCAGCGGATTGACACGGTGCAAAATCCGAAAGACGCCAAGGTGCGCATGTATTATGCAGGCTGGTCGGCTTCTACTGGTGAAGCCAACTGGGCGTTGAGCCCGCTGCTGGCTGGCGACGCCTGGCCACCCACCTTCAATAATGCCGCATATTATAAAAATGCCCAGGTCGACAAGGATCTGGCCGACGCCTTGAAAACCACCGATAAAGCCGCGAAAACCAAGTTCTACAAAGATGCACAGGAACAGATCTATAAGGATGCGCCCTGGGTATTCCTGAATACAGCCGATACCGTAGCGGCCCGCAGCAAAAAGCTTGAGGGTTTTCATGTGATGCCTGATGCTTCCTACTACTTCAGGGATGTCAGCCTGAAGGACTGATTCGGTCCTGCTTCGCTATTCAATTGCAATTGACATAGCCGCGACACCCCAGGGTGTCGCGGCCCAATGGATTCAAAAATGCTTTCCTATCTGGTTAAACGGATTTTCGGGATGATACCGACGCTGATTCTGGTCTGCGTGGTGGTTTTCCTGTTTGTACATATGCTGCCCGGGGATCCGGCCAGGCTTGCCGCAGGGCCCGAGGCAGATGCCGAAACGGTTCAGAACATACGCAAGCAACTGGGCCTGGATTTGCCGCTGCCGCAGCAGTTCGGCCATTACCTGATCAATCTGAGTCAGGGCGATCTGGGTACCTCGCTGCGCACCAAGCGGCCGGTGCTGACTGAAATTGCGGTCCGCTTTACGCCGACTTTGCTGCTGACCATTACCAGTATGATCTGGTCGGTTATTTTCGGCCTGGTGATCGGCGTGGTGTCGGCTGTATGGCGCAACCGCTGGCCGGATCGCCTGTTCATGACGCTGGCCGTCTCCGGTATTTCCTTTCCGCCCTTTGCGCTGGGCATGATCCTGATCCAGATTTTCGCCGTCAACCTGGGCTGGCTGCCTTCTGTGGGCGCGACCAGCTGGCAGCACTATATTTTGCCGTCCATCACTTTGGGCGCTGCGGTCGCGGCCATCATGGCGCGTTTTACGCGTGCTTCGTTCGTGGAGGTGATTCAGGAAGATTTCGTGCGCACCGCTCGCGCCAAAGGTTTGTCTGAAAAAGTAGTCATCGTCAAACATACCTTGCGCAACGCCTTGATTCCCGTGATTACGATGATGGGACTGCAGTTTGGCTTTCTGCTGGGCGGCTCGATTGTGGTGGAAACCGTCTTTGGTTGGCCCGGTATGGGCACGCTGCTGGTGGATGCCGTTGCGGCACGGGACTATCCGATTATTCAGGGACTGGTCCTGCTGTTCTCCTTTGAATTCATTTTGATCAATCTGATTGTTGACGTGCTGTACG
>NZ_JBQEAU010000054.1:0-11590 GCF_052108595.1 Advenella sp. | reverse complement strand
ACGGCGTGATCAATCCGACCATCCGTTACAAATAACGGGACAGACATGACGCAAGTAACTTCTTCTCCGATAGAATCGCTGCCGCCAAAACGGGAACGCATCCGCACCCCGATGACGGAGTTTATCCGCAAGTTCCGCAAGCAGCATCTGGCTGTCGTCGCGGCGCTTTTTATTCTTGCACTTGTATTTATCGCCATTCTGGCGCCCTGGATCGTCCCCTTCGATCCGGAGAATTATTTCGATTACGACCGCATCAACCAGCCGCCGTCAGTGCTGCACTGGCTGGGTGTGGATTCGCTGGGTCGGGATATTTTCAGCCGTATCGTCATGGGTACGCGCATTTCCCTGGCGGCCGGTTTCATCTCGGTTGCGCTGGGTGCCGTTGTGGGCACGGTGCTGGGCCTGTTGGCCGGGTATTATGAAGGCTGGTGGGAACGCATTGTGATGCGCATTTCAGATGTGTTGCTGGCGTTTCCCGGTATTTTGCTGGCCATCGGCGTGATCGCGGTGCTGGGCCCCAGTATGGTGAACGTGGTGATCGCTGTGGCGGTATTCAGCATTCCGGCATTTGCTCGGCTGGTGCGCGGCAATACTCTGTCCCTGAAAAACATGACGTACATCGAAGCCGTGCGCAGTATTGGCGCTTCTGATTTCACCATTATTTTCAAACACATTCTTCCTGGCACGATTTCACCCATTCTCGTCTACGGCACCATGCGTATCGGTACCTCGATCATTACGGCGGCTTCGCTGTCGTTTATCGGCCTGGGCGCGCAGCCGCCTACGCCCGAATGGGGCGCGATGCTCAACGAGGCACGCTCCGACATGGTGCTGGCCCCGCATGTGGCGATTTTCCCGTCACTGGCCATCTTCCTGACCGTGCTGGCGTTCAACCTGCTGGGCGATGGGCTGCGGGATGCACTGGATCCGAAGATTGACCGGCAATAATCCCGTCGTGTTATCAATAGGTGGCACACACAGATGAGCGTATATGACTGATTCTTCAACTGAAGCGGTGGCGTGGTCTGCGCCGCCGGTGGGCATCCTGCCTGCCGGCCCGCATAACTGTATTACTGATGTATTCGGCGTCAAGGTGGGTCATGCCACGCTGGCGCGTGGTGCGATCCAGACCGGTGTCACGGTTGTCTATCCGCATTCGGACGACCTGTTCCTGAACAAGGTGGCGGCCGGTGTGTCGGTGCTCAACGGTTTCGGCAAAAGCATGGGGCTAGTGCAGTTGCAGGAGCTGGGGGCCATAGAAACGCCTCTGGCGCTGACCAATACTTTTTCCGTACCGATGGTGGCGCAGGCGCAAATCAGACAGGCGATTGCGGCCAATGCGCAGATCGGTCGCGACTGGCCGACCGTCAACCCGCTGGTGCTCGAGTGCAACGACGGGTATCTGAACGATATTCAGGCCATGGCCGTGACCGAAGCGGACTACTTTGCCGCCTGCGCCAATGCGACTACGCAGCCGGAGCAGGGCGCGGTAGGCGCCGGGCGCGGGATGAGCTGCTTTGGCTTGAAAGGCGGCATTGGCTCGGCATCGCGGATCGCCAAGCAGGAACGGGAACTGGCAGGCAGTGCGCCCGACTATGTGGTGGGCGCGCTAGTGCTGTCCAATTTTGGCAAACTGCGCAATTTACGGGTCAATGGCAGCCTGCTGGGTCAGGACATCAAAAGACGCATGGCCCGTCGGCATACGGCATCGCAAGTGGTATCGGAGATCGCGGAAAATGCGCCCGACAAGGGTTCCATCATCATGGTGTTGGCAACTGACGCACCGCTGGACGCCCGGCAACTGCGGCGGTTGAGCATGCGCGCTGCAGCGGGCCTGGCGCGCACAGGATCGAACTTTGGCCATGGTAGCGGTGATATTGCCGTTGCATTTTCAACGCGTATGCGCATCGGCCAGCAGGTGCAGGCTGCGCAGATACCGGTGGCGCCATTGCATGACGAGCAGCTGGAGTCGTTGTTTGATGCGGCCGCCGAGGCGACAGAGCAGGCCATTGTCAATTCGCTGTGGCGCGCCGCTGCAGTGACCGGGCGTGATGGCAATACGCGATGGCCGGTCACCGACTGGCTGCATGACTGAGCGCTTTCGTCACTGCCATGTAAAGGCAGTCCTAAAGAATATTAATATTACAATTGAAATAATGATTGGCAAAGAATAACAAGGTGTGATCAATGAAAGTACTGATATCAACAGACATTGAAGGCGTTGCCGGTGTGGTAGATGCGCAGCAGGTGCGAGCCGGCAACGTGGAGTACGAACGGGCACGGCAATGGATGGCCGCCGAAGCCAACGCAGCTGTTGCCGGTGCGTTCGATGGCGGCGCCACCGCCGTTTATGTGAACGATTCGCATGGTGGCTTTCGCAATATGATTGCGTCTGACATCGATGAACGTGCCACATTGATCAGCGGCAAGCCACGGATCTACAGCATGATGACCGGTCTGGAATTCGGAGTCAGTGCTGTCGCCCTGGTCGGGCATCACTCAAGGGCACAGGGCCGCGGCGTGCTGGCCCATACCATCAACAGTTTTGCCTTTGCCCGGGTGATGGTCAACGGCATGGAACTGGGCGAACCGGGCCTGTATGGCGCGCTGGCCGGCCAGGCCGGCGTGCCGGTGATCTTCGGTAGCGGCGACCAGTATTTCATCGAAGAAAATAAAGGCTTTTTCGACGGTGCCGTATGGGTGGAAACCAAGCAGGCCATGGGCCATGCCAGCGCCGCTACGCTGACGCCGCAGGCAGCCTGCGCGCGCATACGCGAGGGCATGTGCACGGCGGTTCAGGCCGGCACGGCGCAAGCGCTGACTCCGTTTGTGATCGGCGCGCCGTATGAATGCAGGTTGCAAACCAATTCTCCTGCATTGGCCGATACGTTTTGTGTGTTGCCCGGAACAGACCGTTTGGATGGGGTCACCCTGTCATTCAGGGCAGACAGTATCGAGCATGTGATCCGCACATTAAATGTGTTTTCCACCATGTCGGTTGCGTTGCGCTAGTATCCACGCCCGCCGGGCGCCAGGTCTGATCAGCCCAGCGCGCGGATACCCGAAGGTGTCCGGATGATCGCCCGCAAGGCCGGTTTGCTGTCCGGCGCCGCCGGAAATACCGACACCGGGGCGTCCAGTTGCAGGCTGGCAAGCAATGCCTGCATCGCCTTTGGTTCGGGATGATAGATATGCAGCGCTTCCAGCGACAAGCCCTGATCCGGCATGGACAAGACCGGTAGCTCGGCGGTCTGCCATTCGATCAGCGCCGGGGCTATCCCGTCCAGGGGCGATATACCGCTTTCGGCAATGGTAATCAGCCAGTTCAGGTCTGCGCGTTGCATGGCGGTGACCGGGCCCAAAGGCTGGGTGCTGGCCGCCGAATGGGTATGAATATTTGTAGTACGCACTACCCAGGCTGACAGCGAGGCGGCGCTCTCCGCCCCTAAAACATCCAGCCCGAACCAGCGTGGCTGCGCGGGCGCCGGCGCAGCCGGATTGATGGCGATCACTTCCAGATAGCAGTTCATGCCACAGCGCAGCAGGCGATTGTGGGTGCCCATTTTTGCATGTTCGCCGCCCGGCAGCGGGGCCACGCCCAGGCAGTCGCGTACATAGGCCGCGCCTGCCTCCAGGTCGCTTGCGGTCACGACAAGATGATCAATAACAGTGTGTGGTGCTACAGGCATGGCTACTCCGGTTTTGCGGCCGCTGCTGCGGAAAGATCGGCACCGTCGCTCGCGTGCGCATGATGCGAAAAGGTCTGATGTGAAAAGGTCTCTAGCACGGCACGCGCCAGGGCATCAATCGAATCCGATATCACGGCGGGAAACGCGTCCCGACGCGAGGGCGGGATGGCCAGCGGCAATTCCGTACAACCCAGAATGACGGCCCGTGCCCCCATTTGGGCAAGTCGATTGACGGCGGCCGCCGCGGGTGCAAAGGCCTGCTCGTTCTGGTTGGATTTGACTGCAGCGATAGCCTGCACGGACCAATCACGAATGCTATTGTCGTTGCCGGTGAAGGGCTCATATCCGGCCGCGCGCAGGGCGTCCTGGTACAGCCCCAATTGCATCGTCGCCGGGGTGCCCATGATGCCCACCGGACCTTCAAAGATGCCATTGCGTTGCAAGTCCTGAATTACCGATTCGACAATGTGCAGAACCGGCACCTGTACGCTGTCGCGCAACTGCTCAAACCACAAATGCGCCGTGTTGCACGGGATGGCAATGTATTGCGCGCCCCAGCGCTGCAAGTCCTGCATCCCTTCACGCATGGCCGGCAGCGGGCTTGGTCCGCCGGCCAGCTGGGCCGCGCTGCGGTCGGGAATCCGCGGATCATTGCGCAACAGCACCGGGATATGGGCCTGGTCTGCCGTCACAGGAGTCAGTTGCACAAGCCTGGCGGCAAACGTGGCGCCGGCAAGCGGCCCCATGCCACCCAGGACACCGAGCACGGGCCAGACCGGTGGCGCCGCAGTCAGGGAAGACGAGAACGTGTTTGTATGAGGCAATGACATGAATATAAATCTCCGTAAGTGATAATTATACGGCCGGGGCTGGCCGGCAACGCACTCGCGGGCAGGGTTTTGCATCTCTTGCCGTGGCGGTGAGGTTACAATCAGGCGGGGCCAAAGCGATGTGGCTGCCGGTGGCATTCCTGCTTGGCAGTCGCAGTGCCGCCGCAGGAGCCTTGTCCGGCTTTCGGTGGCAGTTGGCATGGCGGCCCGACAATATTGCGCATTTTGAACTTGGAGTCAGCATGGAAAGTTTCGACTATGATTTTTTTGTAATCGGCGGCGGCAGCGGCGGGGTACGCGCCTCGCGCATGGCAGCACAGGCCGGCGCCCGGGTGGCGGTGGCAGAAGGATCCGATCTGGGCGGAACATGTGTCAATGTCGGCTGCATTCCCAAGAAACTCTACAGTTATGCTGCGCATTACCATGAGGCTTTTGAAGAGGCGCGTGGGTTTGGCTGGCAGGTTGGCGAGGCCGCGCTGGACTGGTCGGTCCTGAAAACCAACCGGGCCACGGAGATCTCCCGCCTGAACGGCATTTATCACTCGCTGATCACCAACGCCGGCGTAACGCTGCTGACCGGCTGGGCCGAATTGGCCGGGCCCAATACCGTTCGCATGGACGACGGCAAGACCTACACTGCAAAGCACATTTTGATTGCGACCGGCGGCTGGCCCGTCGTGCCAGAGTTCCCCGGGCGCGAACATGTGATTACTTCAAATGACATTTTCGATGTCCCGCAGTTTCCCAAACGACTGGTCGTGGTCGGCGCCGGCTATATCGCATGTGAGTTTGCGTCGATCTTCAATGGCCTGGGCGCCGAAGTGCACATCGTGATTCGTCGCGATCGCATTCTGCGCGGCTTTGATGAAGAAATCTGTGCGTTCACCGCAAAGGAAATGGAAAAAGCCGGCGTGCATTTTCACTTTGAAACCAAAGTGGACGGGATCGACAAAGCGGGTGATGCTCTTTCAGTGAAATTGAATGACGGCACGGCGCTGCAGGCCGATCAGGTGCTGTATGCGACAGGACGCGCGCCCAATGTGCAAAAACTCAATCTTGAGTCTGCCGGCGTACAGGTCAATCACAATGGCGCCATTCAGATTGACGAAAACTATCGTACATCGGCCCCTTCCATTTATGCCCTGGGCGATGTGACCGACCGGATTCAGCTCACGCCGGTTGCACTGGGCGAAGCCATGGTGCTGGTGGATCATTTGTTCGGCAAGGGTGCGCGTCGCATGAGTTATGAATTTATTCCAACCGCAATTTTCACCCATCCAAACGTGGGCACGGTAGGCTACAGTGAGCACGAAGCGCGCGAGATGTATGGCGAAGTCACCATCTATCGTTCGGATTTTCGCCCCTTAAAGCATACGCTCAGCGGCAGCACCGCCAGAATGATGATGAAACTGATTGTCGATAAAAAATCCGACCGGGTGGTAGGTTTGCATATGGCGGGCGACGACGCAGGCGAAATTGTGCAGGGGTTTGCTGTTGCCATTCGAATGGGCGCAACCAAGGCAGACTTTGACGCGACCATTGGCATTCATCCGACGGCGGCCGAAGAGTTTGTGACCATGCGCGGATAGCACGTTTGCCATCAGACGCGGTGGCGGGGTGGGTGTGTGGCGGTCAGCTTATATGGCCTGGATGGGTGATACGGTTTATGAGCTTATCGGGCTAATAGGCCTTATACAACATACACCACTTACACGACTTGTGTTTGCCCCCTCCCCGCGGTGGTTCAGCCCATATGGCTGTTCATGTCAATGCCACGAATAATTTGCGCAACCGCAAGCACCAGCTGCGATTGCGCGCCGGCGGTCGCGATGGCCAGGGTAAGATTATTGCGAATGGCAGGCTCCACAATAGGCGCGCAACTTAAGCGCGTGGGGCCGGGAATATCGCCCAGAGCAGAACGCGGGATGATCGTAAACACCGGCTCATGCGAATAACTCAGGGTTTCAACAATCGTCTGCACGACGTCCACTTCAGCCACGACATTCAATTGCACATTGCACTCTCTGCACGTGTGTTCAACCAGCGCACGAATGGTATTGGGTGCGCTGGGCAACACCAGCGGATATTTATCCAGATCGGCGACGGCAATCGATGCCGGCAGGGTCGATCCGCCCGCATGTGCGTGGGCCAGTACCAGCTCTTCCCGGTACAGCGACTCCACCTGCATCAGTGAAGACGGCGCGGGTTCGTATAGCAGGGCCAGGTCAACCTTGTCCTTGAGCAGCCAGTCACGTAACTGGGCGCTCAGGCCTTCCGCCAGCGTAATGGATGAGGCGGGAAATTGCGCGCGGAACTGCTGCATGATATTGGGCGCCAGCCGTCGCGCAACGCGCGGCGGAATGCCCAGTCGCACCCGGCCCGGGGCAGAAGAACGAAAATTAATCAGATCCTGCTTTGCCTGCGTGGCCAGATGGTGCAGGGTTCGGGCATGCCCCAGCAGGCGGGTACCGGCTTCAGTCAGTTCCACGCCGCGGCCCGTCCGAACCAGCAAATGCTGTCCAAGCTCGGCCTCCAGCAACTGGATCTGCCGGCTTAGTGACGGTTGCGACAGATCGAGCATGTCCGCAGCGCGGGAAAAGCTGCGCTGTTCGGCAATCACAATGAAATACTGAAGCTGTTTGAGATCCATGTGGCAATGATATACGTTTTTTCGATATCAGAAGTCGCAAGGCGGGTCTTGATGATTCGCAGGGCCTCGCGCATCATGGCTGTGATTAGACAATTACAGGGGACAGCGAGCGATGAGACGCCTGGAAAACAAAGTAGCGATTGTGACCGGTGCCGGCAGCGTCGGGCCGGGTTGGGGTAACGGTCGGGCGATTGCCTGGCGGTTTGCCAGCGAGGGTGCGCATGTTTTTGCCGTGGACATGAACCCCGATGCGTTAAATGAAACCGTAGCCAAGGTCAATGAAGTAAACGGCACAATCCGTACCTGGACCGCAGATGTCACCTCGGCGGATGCTGTTGATCAGATGGTGCGTGCCTGCCAGGAGGCCTTTGGACGTGTCGATATTCTTGTCAACAATGTAGGGGGGTCGAAAAAGGGTGGCCCGGTTGCCCTGGATGAGCAGACATGGGACAGCCAGCTTGATTTCAATCTGAAAAGTGTATTTCTGGGCTGCAAGTATGTGTTGCCCATTATGGAACAACAGGGTGCAGGGGCCATTGTCAATATCTCGTCCACATCGGGCATCCGCTGGACCGGTTCGGCGCAGGTTGGGTATGCCAGCGCCAAGGCCGGCATTATCCAATTGTCCCGCGTCGTGGCGGTGGAATATGCCAAGCGCAATATACGGTGCAATACCGTGGTTCCGGGCCAGATGCACACACCAATGGTAGAAACGCGTCTGGCAGGACAACGCGCAGGCGGCGATGTAAGCACGCTGCTTGCGCAGCGCCAGGCGCGTATTCCGCTGCCATTCATGGGCGATGGCATTGATACGGCCAATGCCGCGCTTTTTCTGGCTTCCGATGAAGCGCGCTTTATCACGGGCACCGAAATTGTTGTGGACGGAGGCATGAGTGCACGCTGCGACTGAGACCCCCGTCCGCTATCCGGATCCCGCAGTGATTGCCTTGGATCCCCGCTTTCATGCGCTGACGCTGCCTCTGGCTGCCCTCGAACGGCTCGCAGGTGGCAGTCGCTGGGCCGAAGGGCCGGCGTGGTTTGGCGACTGGAACTGTTTGCTATGGAGTGATGTACCGAACAACCGCATCATGCGATGGGATGCCGGCACCGGCCAGAGCCAGGTGTTTCGCAGCCCGTCAAATTATGCCAATGGCAATACCCGCGACCGGCAGGGGCGCCTGATCACGTGCGAGCACCTGTCGCGCCGGGTGACGCGCACGGAGCCGGATGGCCGCATTACTGTGCTGGCGGACAGCTATCAGGGTAAGAGACTGAATTCACCCAATGACGTGGTGATCAAGTCAGACGGTTCGGTCTGGTTTACCGATCCGCCGTTTGGCATCGTTGGCTACTATCAGGGAGAACAGGCAGAACAGCAACTGCCCGCAGCTGTCTATCGCATTGACCCTGTTAATGGACAAGTGACCCTGGTGACCGATGCTGTCAATGGCCCTAACGGTCTGGCATTTTCTCCGGATGAATCACAATTGTACGTGGTCGAATCACGTGCCCAACCCCGTAACCTGCTGGTCTTTGACCTGAATGCTGACGGGACCAGTTTGCTAGGGCAGCGCGTGCTTTTCGATGCCGGTGAGGGGACGCCGGACGGCTTTCGGGTGGATATCCATGGCAATTTGTGGTGTGGCTGGGGAATGGGCACAGCCGACCTTGATGGAGTCAGGGTATTTAGCCCGCAAGGCGAACTGCTGGGGCGCATTGCATTGCCCGAGCGGTGCGCCAATCTTTGTTTTGGCGGTTTGCATAGAAATCGCCTGTTCATGGCGTCTTGTACGTCCATTTATTCACTGTTCGTCAATACGCAAGGGATTGCGGGTACCTGACGGCATAAGGAGGAAGACATGTCCGGATTCGGAAAAAAATATATTAAATACGTGATGCCATTTGCTGCTGTTCTGGGCCTTGCTGTCAGCCAGAATGTCCCGGCTGCATCTCCAGTCAGTGTCGTGGTGGCCTTTCCTGCCGGCGGTCCCGGCGATACGCTGGCCCGGGTCACGGGAAAGGAGCTCGAGAGTCAGCTTAAGAAAGCAGTGGTGGTGGAAAATAAACCGGGCGGCAATGGCGCCATTGCCGCCAGTACGGGCACTCGTGCAAAACCCGATGGCAATACGCGGTTTCTAAGCTCCACCGGTGCGATTGCTGTCAATCCGGCGCTCTACAAAAAGCTGATCTATGATCCGGCAAAGGATCTGCAACCGGTAGCACTGCTTGTTTCCACACCCGAAGTGCTGGTCGTGTCCAAAAAAAGCGGTATTACAAGTGTGAAAGAGTTGCTTGAAAAGGCCAGGACCAATCCCGACGGTATCTCGCTGTCCACGTCCGGGGTGGGCAGCATGCCTCATATGGCGATTGCCCAGTTTCGCATTGCCACCCAGGCCAATACGCTGATTGTGCCCTTTGGTGGCGCAGCGCCGGCGATTACCGCGACCATAGGCGGACAGGTTGATGGCTTCTTTGGCGATGTGTCGGGCCTGGTGCAGCACATCAAGCAGGGTAGCCTGGTGCCGATCGGCGTGGCGTCGGACAAGCGATCTGCAGCGTTGCCGCAGGTTCCTACTTTTGACGAACTGGGCATCAAAAATGTTCATGCGACCAACTGGTATGGTGTTTTTGCACCGGCCGGCACGCCTGACGAGAAAATAAAGGAACTGAACCTGGCTTACCGTGCGGTCATGAAAACACCCGCGGTCATGCAATACGTGAAAACCTCCGGCCTGGACACGGATGATCTGGAACCGGCACAATTTTCCTCACTGATTGATCAGGACACCAAAAAATGGGCTGATCTGATCAAGGCGGAAAATATCAAGACGAATCAATAGGGGCGATTGCCAATATAGGTGACTGGCAATAAAGGTGATTGTGGCTATGCGGGTTTTAACGGTCAGTTTGCGCGACGGTGATCAGCCGGGCGCCAGCTCGAACTAGGATGGGTGCGGCTATAATGGCCCACCGATGCGCCAGTACGGCAATATGGTCGTACTGCTGCAGCAAACATGCATGTACGAGATGGCAAAATGGCGAGAAATATCGAAATCAAGGCGCGTATCGCGAGTATCAGCGACCTGGCGCAGCTGGCGGCCACGATTGCAACCGAAGCACCTTGCGAAATTTTCCAGGATGATACGTTTTTCAAGTGCGATGAGGGTCGGCTAAAACTCAGGGAATTCGTAGATGGGACAGGACAGCTTATTTTTTATCGGCGCCCGGATGCGGCGGGGCCGAAAGAATCATTCTATATGTTGTCTGAAACAGCGACGCCTGAATCACTCAGAGAAGTATTATCACTGGCCTATGGCGTTATCGGTCGGGTCATCAAGCGACGTACGCTGTACATGGTAGGCAGGACGCGCGTTCATCTTGATCACGTGCAAGGGCTGGGCCAGTTCATGGAGCTTGAGGTTGTGCTTGAAGCCGGAGAGTCGACAGCCCGTGGCATGCAGCAAGCCGAATCATTGATGCAACAATTGGGAATCCGCAGTTCGCAACTCATCGAAGGGTCCTACTTCGATCTGTTGGCCCGCCGCACGCCTCTGTAATCTGATATGCCTGCCACGCGATGTGCCGTGGCATGACGTCGCATCAACGCAACTGTGGCAGATTTTCGGCTGCGGAGGGGGCAGATCGTTATACGCCGGTATGCCGATACGTCCATATCCCGTAGGGTCAGAGTCCTATAAGCCTACACACCCATCGGCCCACACGCCCATAGGTGCACGCGGTTGCGGGTAAAAGCGGCTGTGCATGCACTGGTACGGGTGATAAACACGATTGCTCGGCAAACGACGACAATTGCTTGCTGAAAACGGCTTAGCGAAAGCGGCTTAGCGCAAACGGCGTCAGTTCATGGGCGCTCGTCTGGCCAGCCATGGCGCGCGCCAGCAGCCTGCCGGTATTTATGGAGCCGGTCAGCCCAAGATGGCCATGCCCGAACCCAGTCCACAGACCCGGCAAATCTGCGACAGGGCCGATGACCGGCAAAGAATCGGGCAGGCAGGGCCGATGGCCCAGCCAGGTGGTAAAGCCGCTGGTATCCAGGTTGTCCAGACCGGCTTGCGCGTGGTCCTTGAGCAGTAGCGCGCGCTGTTCGTTCATCGGCTTGCCGGTGCCGCCGAATTCAACTGTACCGGCGATGCGCAATTGGCCCTGCATCGGATTCATGAAGATCTTGCGATCGGCCAGCACCACAATGCGCGATAACGTGACACCCGGATGCGGCGCCTGCAGGTGGTAGCCGCGCTGGCTTTCCAGTGGTACCGACCGGTTCAGTGTCGCCAGCAGATCGCGCGAGCCCATTCCTGCACACACGACAACATGATCGGCCTGCCATGATTGTTCACCACTGTACAAATGCCACTTATCATTGCTGCGACGCAGGTTATTGATGCCTGCGTTGACAAATG
>NZ_JBQEAU010000053.1:0-27823 GCF_052108595.1 Advenella sp. | reverse complement strand
CGCGAAGGTGGCCGTACCGTCGGCGCCGGCGTGGTTGCCAAAATTACGAAGTAATATTTACAGATGCATCCGGCAGTCTTCGGGCTGTCGGGCGTCTTTGTCGCTACCCTGATCAGGTAGTTCGTTCTTTATAATTGTTCTTTAGGAATTCCCATGAAAAACCAGAAAATCCGTATTCGCCTTAAAGCATTTGACTACAAGCTTATCGACCAGTCAGCTGCTGAAATCGTGGATACAGCAAAGCGCACCGGTGCTGTTGTCCGTGGCCCAGTTCCACTGCCAACGCGCATCAAACGCTACGACGTACTGCGTTCACCTCACGTGAATAAAACATCACGTGACCAGTTCGAAATCCGTACGCACCAACGTCTGATGGACATTGTTGATCCAACAGATAAAACCGTTGACGCGCTGATGCGCCTGGATTTGCCTGCTGGTGTTGATGTAGAAATCGCACTGCAATAAGACATATGGTTGTTCATTGGCCGGTCTGATCTGCCGCTCTGGCGATGGCTCGCTGGCCATAAAAAATACCGTGCCCAGGCACGGTATTTTCTTTTCAGGGCAACGATGAACGGCTCACAAACCGTGCAGCACGGCCAGCAAAGGGCACAAAGGTGTACCGGGTTCCGTTGCGCGCAACTGGCGGCTCGCCGCAGATGGGCGACAACGAACGACCCTGAGACAATCCTGCGGCCAGCGCGATTGTGGCAGAATAGCGCAATAGGCAATCTGTCTCTGCAAACGGCACTTTGCAATAAGCAGTCCACGAGAGGTAAACCGCAATCGGCATTACACAAGCCGCATTAAGCAAGCCGCATGATGAACTCGGCATTACGCTTACGCGGCCAGAGTCGGGCAGTTCCGGCGCAGCAGTGTCGGTGTGGCTTCAGGCAAACCGCCTGGCGACAGGCCGAGCGTACCGATGAGCCACCTGCGTGAAGGATCCGGATGTCGTGCCTTACTGCCTTGTTGATGCCCTGCTTTTTCATCAATTCTATATTTCCAAAAGCAATATTTAAATAAAAACAAATTTATCCAGGTAATATAAAATTCGTTTAAACCACACCGCTTTTCAGAGTATGTACGTTGATTGAGCTCAAGAATATTCATAAATCCTACGCTTCCCGCGACAAAGTGGTCGAGGCGCTGGCTGGCGTCAGTCTGGACATCGCCCAAGGCGAGATTTTCGGCATTATTGGTCGTTCCGGTGCGGGCAAAAGCACCCTCATACGCATGCTCAATCTGTTGGAACGTCCCACTAGCGGCGGTGTTCTGCTGCATGGGCAGGACATCACCAAAATCAGTGAAGCGTCGCTGCGGACCTTGCGCCACAAGATCGGCATGGTGTTCCAGCACTTCAATTTGCTCACCAGCCGCACCGTACTGCAAAATGTGGCGTTTCCCCTGCGCCTGGCAGGGATGGACAGAAAGGCGAGGACCGAGCGGGCGCTGGCTTTGCTGGAGCTAGTCGGACTGCAAGACCATGCCTACAAGTATCCCAGACAGCTGTCGGGCGGGCAGCAACAGCGGGTCGGCATTGCGCGCGCGCTAGCCAATGAGCCGGAACTGCTGCTGTGTGACGAAGCCACCAGTGCGCTGGATCCGGAAACGACACAGTCGATCCTGAACCTGGTGCTCGATATCAACCGGCGCTTTGGCATTACCGTGGTGCTGATCACCCACAGCATGGATGTGATCCGCAGTGTCTGTGATCGCGTGGCGATTATCGACAATGGCCGTATTGCCGAATCGGGCGAGGTGGTCGAGGTCTTTTTGCATCCACAACACGCAACAACGCTGTCGCTGCTCTCGGAGAGCGGGGTGGATGCCGAGGGCTGGAAAGAGTTGATCGAAGGCGTGCCGGGCCGCATTGTGCGCCTGACATACCGCGGGCACAGTACGGCGCGTCCGCTGCTGAGCCAGGCCAGCCGCGATCTGGACGTGAATCTGAGCATTCTGCAGGGGGCCGTCGGAAAAATCAAGGATACGCCCTATGGGCAACTGGTGCTTGCCGTTGATGCCGATCCTTCGCGCTATGAGCCGCTGGAGGCTTTTTTTCGGCATAATCAGGTCAATTACGAGGTATTGAGAGCATGAATTGGAGTACGCTGGACTGGCCCCTGATTGGAGAGGCCACGATCGATACCCTGCTGATGACCGGCTGGTCGTTGTTGTGGACCATGGTGATCGGCCTGCCGCTAGGCGTTTATCTGTTTCTCACCAGTGACCGCCAGTTACTGGCCAACAAGCCTGTTTACCAGTCGGTGTCGCTGGTGGTCAATATTTTGCGTTCGGTACCGTTTCTGATTCTGTTGATTGTGCTGATTCCGTTTACCCGCCTGATCATGGGCAGTGCGCTTGGCGTAGGCGGGGCGATACCGCCACTGGTTGTTGGCGCCGCGCCGTTCTTTGCGCGCCTGGTCGAGAACGTTCTGCGTGAACTGGACCCGGGAATATCCGAAGCGTGCCGGGCCATGGGCGCCAATTCGCGCCAGACCGTGCTGTGGGCGCTGCTGCCCGAAGCCACAACCGGCATCATCAGTGCCGTGGTAGTTACCACGATCATGCTGATCAGCTATTCGGCCATGTCCGGGGTGATCGGCGGTGGCGGCCTGGGCGATCTGGCTATCCGCTTCGGGTATCAGCGCTATCAGACCGAAGTCATGATCATTACTGTGGTTATTCTGATCCTCATGGTGCAGCTGGTGCAGACCCTGGGAGATTATCTGGTTCAACATTTCAACCGAAAATAGCAATAAGGAGTATTGCAAATGAACTTAAAACACATTCTGGGTGGCCTGCTTGTGGCCGGTTCCCTGATCAGCCTGTCAGCCGCTGCCAATGAGACACTGAGTGTGGCCGCCACGCCGGTGCCGCACGCCGAGCTGCTTGAGCACATCAAGCCTGCGATGGCCAAGCAAGGGGTTGACCTGACCGTCAAGGTCTTTACCGACTACGTGCAGCCCAACCAGCAAGTGGCCGACAAGCAGCTGGATGCCAATTTTTTCCAGCACAAGCCTTATCTGGACACCTTCAACAAGGAAAAGGGCACCAAACTGGTTTCAGTTGGCCTGGTCCATGTTGAACCGTTCGGCGCTTACTCCAAGAAAATCAAAAATGTTTCCGAGATCAAGGACGGCGCCATCGTCGCTATTCCTAACGATCCATCCAATGGCGCGCGCTCTTTGCTGCTGCTGCAAAAACAGGGCTTGATCAAACTGAAAGACCCCGCCAATCTGCTGGCTACCGCAAGGGATGTGACAGAAAACCCCAAGAACCTGGAGTTCAAGGAACTGGAAGCCGCCACATTGCCGCGCGTGCTCGATGACGTGGATCTGGCGCTGATCAACACCAACTATGCGCTGGAAGCGGGCCTGAATCCGACCAAAGACGCCCTGTTCATTGAAGGGGCCGACTCGCCTTACGCCAATCTGGTGGCCACCACGGAAGACAAAGCCAAGTCTCCTGCTATCGAAAAGCTGATCAAGGCGCTGCAGACGGATGACGTGAAAAAATTCATCGAAGACAAATACAAGGGCGCGATCGTACCTGCGTTCTGATAACGGCGCTTTGCGCGCCTGAGGACCACGGCTGCAGCGGCGGCAGGTCCGGCGCTTGTGGCCTCAATGCCTGCTGCCGGTGTTTGCCTCGGATGTCTGCAGCTTCGGGTCTCTTTAGCTTCGGTCTCCTTAGCCTCGACGGATACCCGCAACGCCGGGTATCCGTCTATAGGCGGCTCTGGCGCGTCTGTCAAGGTATGCGAGTTTGCGCGCCGTCAGAGCGCTGTAGTAATCCGCTATTACCCCCGCCTGGTTACTCTCCTGCATAATCAAAGGACTGCGACAATTGCGGCATCAACGCCGCAGCTTGCGCATCGGTTTATATATAAGGTTACAGGGGGACCACGATTTGGCCAAAGTCATACACGTCATGTTGCGCTGTCTTGATCTGGCAGCATCCAAGGCATTCTACAAAACCGCTTTCGGCCTGGAGCCGGCGCATGAGCTGGATTTCCCGGACTTTACCCTGTCGTACCTGCGAAACGCAGAAAACGATATGGAGATCGAACTGACCTGGAACAAAGGTCGCCAGCAGCCGTACTCGCATGGCGATGGGTATGGCCATGTGGCCGTCTGTGTAGACGACCTGGAGGCCGAGCATGCACGTCTTGTGCAGGCAGGCCTGTCGCCCCTGGAGATCAAGCGTTTCCATGATGGCGACACCTTGCTGGCCCGGTTCTTTTTTATATTGGACCCGGACGGCTATAAAATCGAAGTCCTGCAAAGGCACGGGCACTATCAGTAGCGCATTGGCTGGGGCAGTGTCGATGCTCGGGCAGGTAGTCGCGTTTTGCCCTGCTCACGATTCTACTAAAGTGGTAATATCCAATTGCACGGGTGACCGTGGTCAGGTCCATAACAATTGCAGCGCCGATGCGCTCCGCGCGGATGTCATTTTCTGCCCGGTAACGCAGACGAGACCGGGTTCTGTACTGGTCTTGCCTATCGGCAGTCTGCAGCAGGAGACAATATGTGCAGCATTTATTCTCACACTGATCCCATCATGTACGAGTGCCGCAGTCGCTCGGTACGTATCGCCAAAGTGGTAACCAGCATCAAGCTGGAAAATATGTTCTGGGAAGTGCTGGCAGAACTGGCGCGCCGCGATGGCACGACCACCAATCAACTCATTGCCACGCTTTACGACGAAGTCTATGCCTATCGCGGCGAAGCCACGAACTTTACCTCTTTTCTGCGCGTTACCTGTATGCGCTACCAGGCTGTGCGCTACGCTACGACAGGCTCAGAGCAGGCAGCAGTACAGACCTGTACTCCGCTGAAGATGGCCCACGCCGAGAAAATTGCTCTGGTTAGTTGATCGCTTTTTCCAAACTGCGACGCTGATCGCATCAGTGGCCCGCTGTCGCCAAACGATCAAGTCCGTCATCGGTATCGTTCTGAAGCCCGTTATTGCCTGATTAGGCGTTGCAGTATCTATCCAGATCCTGCTGTCTTGCCATGGCCTTGTCCTGACCTCCCTGATTGCTTATTTGTATCCTGAAAATCATAACGAGCATTGGGGTTTTCCTCTACGTATGTAGTAAATGGGTGTTACCCGGGTCCTTCGGTAAAGCACATAATGTTCGCATAACTAAGCGAAGCGAGCCTTGGCATCTGCCTTCGGTTGCGCTTCGGAAGAATGCGACTGCCTACCCGGAGGAATGATGGATACACCGATCATATTAAGAAAGACAAGTCCCAATGGCGCACTGACCCGGCGCGAATTTCTGCGCGGCGCTGCCGTGCTGACCGGAGTGCTGGCAGCCGGCTCCACGCTGGCCGCCTTTGCGCCGTCGCGCGCCTGGGCGCTGGAGACCACGCACCTGAACCAGGTACAGGCCGAGACGCTGCTGGCAATGGCAAAGGCGCTGTATCCGCACAAGGATCTGCCCGATGCGGTCTACGCATTGCTGGTCAAGGACATGGACGCACAAATGGGCGATGGCGCGCAGGCCACACTGGTGGCCGAGGGCGTGGCAAAACTCAACAAGCAGGCGGCAGGCGCCTTCTCAAGTCTAGCGCTGGATAAACAAACGGCGCTGCTGCAGCATATGGAAGCCGATCCGTTCTTTCAAACCGTACGTGGCCAATGCATCACATCCATTTACGACAATGATATGGCTTACCGCCACTTTGGCTACGAGGGCGAAGTCTGGAGCAAAGGCGGCTATCTTGCGCGTGGCTTTGACGATCTGAAGTGGTTGCCCGACCCGCCCCCGAGCGCCAGTCCTTCCATGAAATCATAAATCGCACCGGCGCGTACAAACAGAGACAGGCAGGATTAAGGAGATAAGCATTATGGCAAGTTTTGATCACAAGGACGACAGCGTTGTTGTCATTATCGGCTCGGGCGCAGGCGGCGGCACGCTGGCCAACGAATTATGTCAAAAGGGAATCAGCGTCGTGTTGCTGGAAGCCGGCGCTCGGCAAAGCACCGCATCGTTTGTTCAGGATGAATGGAAGTCATTCAGCCAGCTGGCCTGGCTGGACAAGCGGACCACATCCGGCAGCTGGCGCATTGCCAAGGATTTTCCCAATCTGCCGGCCTGGATCTGCAAGACGGTGGGCGGCACCACCACGCACTGGGCGGGCGCCTCCCTGCGGTTCCAGGAGCATGAGTTCAAGGCGCGGACCCATTATGGGCAACTCAAGGATGCCAACTTGCTCGATTGGCCCATCACGCTCAAGGATATGGAGCCCTATTATGCGCGTGCCGAAGACAAGATGGGCGTCACGCGCACTAACGGCATTCCCGGCCTGCCCGGCAACAATAACTTCAAGATCATGTACAACGGCGCGACGCGTCTTGGCTATAAAAAGATCAGTACCGGGCACATGGCCATCAACAGCCGGGCCCGTGACGGTCGCGGCGCCTGTGTCCAGCAGGGGTTCTGTTTCCAGGGCTGCAAGATGGGCGCCAAGTGGTCAACGTTGTATACCGAAATCCCCAAGGCAGAAAAAACCGGCAAACTGGAACTGCGCAGCCAGTGTCATGTGGCGCGCATTGAGCACGATGCACAAGGCAAGGTCACTGGCGTGGTGTATTTTGACAAGGACGGCAACGAGCAACGGCAGTCTGCCCGCATCGTCTGTGTAGCCGGCAATTCCATTGAAACGCCACGCCTGTTGCTGCTGTCGGCATCGTCAAAATTTCCGGACGGGCTGGCCAACAGTTCCGGCCAGGTCGGGCGCAATTACCTGCGCCACACGACCGGGTCGGTCTATGCGGTATTTGACGAGCCGGTTCACTTTTACCGCGGTACCACCATGGCCGGCATCGTACAGGATGAGGCCGGCCATAATGACAAGCGTGGTTTTGTCGGCGGGTATGAACTGGAAACCATCGCGCTTGGCCTGCCGTTTTATGCCGCGTTTCTTAACCCCGGCGGCTGGGGCAGCGACTTTGCGTCGTACATGGATGCCTATACGCGAACGGCGGGGTTGTGGATCGTGGGCGAAGACATGCCGCGTGAAACCAATCGCATTACCCTGAATCATGACCAGAAAGACCAGCACGGTCTGCCGGTGCCGAATGTGCATTTCGATGATCACCCCAACGATCACGCGATGCGCGAGCATGCGTTCGGCCAGGCGATTGCCATGTATGAAGCGGCAGGCGCACGCAAGGCGTTTCGCACGCCGCCATACCCCTCGACGCACAATCTGGGCACCTGTCGGATGAGTGCTCGGCCAGAAGAGGGCGTTTGCAATAAACACGGACAAACGCACGACATTGCCAATCTGTTTATTTCCGACGGCAGCCAGTTTACCTCCGGCGCAACAGAGAACCCTACATTGACGATTGTCTCGCTGGCCATTCGCCAGGCTGAATACATCGCCGATCAGATGCAGCGCCGGCAACTGTAGCAAGGGAAGCAGAAGCAAGGACCAACAGTAGTAGGGGCAGCACGGGCAGGGGGGAGTGCAGACCCCGGGTCAGGCGTTGCGACAGGGCAGAGGGAGGGTCTGCGTGTGTCAGCAAGCGCGTCAGCCCCGTTGGCGGACAGAAATTGCAGCCGGTCCTGTCTGGTCTTGCAAGGGAACGCACCAGCAGATTCAACGGGCGCCCGGCGAGCCCGGCGTTGCACCTGCGCTGCGGGCATCCGGGCTATAGCATAGGCCTTCGGCCGAGTGCGACTGTTGTGCGTTTGCGCTAGAATGCATGACATGCCCTGATTGCCGGGCAGCTTTTCGGGGTTCTGTCGTTATGTGTTTGTCCGTTCTGTCTGTGGTTCATGATTCACACGTGAACAGGCGCCGTGCGCCTGCTGTCGCCGCCAGGCGTTATTGCCCGTGGTCGCAGCCGGAGTGCGCGCATGAATGAAGTGGTCGCCGCCCTGCAGGCCTTGCCCCTTCTGTGGATGCTGGTGGCAGCTGGCGCCGTGGCGGGCGTGCTCTTGTGCGCTCTGTTCATGAACTATCGGCTTGCCACTGCCCGGGCGCGGGCCGCGGGCCTGGAGGATTTGCTGGCCGAGCGGGACAGGCTGCACGGGCAGGAGCAGCAGCGCTATGAACAATTGCAGATGCAATATCGAGAGCTGGATACGCAAAAGGATGAGCTCGCCGCCCAACTGGCGGCCGCGCACAGCGATGTGACCCATGCCCGCCAGCAGAACGAGCGGCACAGCGAACGCTTGGCGCAGTTCGAAGCGCAAATGCGTGAGCTGGAGACGGCGCGCAATACCCTTGAAAAGCAGCATATTTCCCTGCAGGCCGACTATGCCTACAAGGCGCAGAGTCTGGAGGCCATGCGGGAACAGTTTGACGCATCCCGCGAGCAATTGGGCACCGAGTTCCGCAATCTGGCGAGCCGCATCTTCGAGGAAAAGGAACAAACCTTCTCGCGCAACAGCCGCCAGTCTATTGAAGGGCTGCTACAGCCTCTGCGAGAACAGATCGACCGTTTTCAGACGCGGGTCAACGAGGTGCACGATCAATCGCTGCAGGGGCACAGCATGCTGCGCTCGCAGATTGGCCAGCTGATGGACATGGGCATGAAAATGACCCATGACGCGCAGGCGCTGGCGCGTGCGCTCAAGGGCGATAAAAAGGCCCTGGGTAACTGGGGAGAAATGCAGCTGGAAAGTGCGCTGGAAGCGGCCGGGCTGCACAAGGGCGCCCATTTTGATACGCAGGTGCTGTTTCGCAGCGAGAACGGCCGCGCCAATTACCCGGATTTCATCGTCTTTTTGCCTGATGGCAAGAAAATCGTGCTCGATAGCAAGGTGTCTCTGGTGTCCTACGAACAGGCCGTGAATGCCACCGAAGAAGCGGCGCGACAGGCGTTTCTGGACGCGCATCTGCGGGCGGTGCGCGCACACATTGACCAGCTTGCGGCCAAGGACTATACCGCGCTGGCCGGCATGAAAAGCCCGGGCTTTGTCCTGATGTTCATGCCGATAGAAAGCGCCTATATCGAGGCCCTGCGGCATGCCCAGAATATTTTTCAATATGGATATGAGCGCGGCGTCATTCTGGTATCGCATACGACGTTGATGCCGATTTTGCGCACCGTGTCGTATTTGTGGATGATGGCCGACAGCAATGAGCAGGCGCTGGCTATCGGCGAGCGGGCCAGCGATGTGTACAATCAGGTGGCGCGGGTCGCCGAGCACCTGGGCAAACTGGGCGGCACCATCGGCACGCTGAGCACGCATTACAATGCCGTCGTGCGCATTTTCGCCGGCAATCAAGGGCTGACCGGCAAGGTAGATCGTTTCCAGAGCCTGTCTGCCAAGGCAAGCAAAAGCATCCCGGCATTGCAGCCGATCACCACCGAGGTCGATGTACATCGACTGTCCGGGATGCCGCCGGCAACGCCGGCAGGCGATCACGACGCTAACCTGGATCGGCATCCGGCACCGTTGCAGGACGCCCTCGCTGCAGGTAGCGATGCCGGGCCGAGCCCGGACGGTAATGACAGCAAAGACAAGATTGCGACACCGGCGCGCTCAGACCTGGCCGATCCGGCTACGGGCGATCAGGCTGATCAGGCAGCCTCAAGGTCTTGAATGCGGGCCTGCAAAGCCACGGCCAGACCCAGCCGCCGCCTCCCCTGCTAACCAGCTGTTTCGCCCTGCGCAAGTCGCTGCGCGGCGCGAAACAGGCGTTCGCACCCCTGAACAATTTGCTCCGGCGTACTCATGGTAAAACTAAGCCTGAAGGCCTGTGGATCGGGCTGTGCTGCATAAAAAGCGCTGCCGGGAACAAACATCACGTTCTCCTGTATGGCCAGCGGCAGCAGCGAGGCGGCATCCAGGCCGTCTTGCAGGCGCGCCCAAAGGAACATGCCGCCTTCGGGCTCAAGCAGGGTCAGACTTTCGCCAAAGTGCTGCCGCAGCGACGCAATCATGAGGCGGGCGCGTTCGCCGTAGGAGGCGGCAATTTTCGGCAGATGAGTCTCATAACAGCCCGAATCCAGATAATGGGCCGCCACTGCCTGTAAATAGGGCGCCGAGCACAAGTCACCAACTTGCTTGGCCAGGACACACCTGCGCAGAATATCAGCATGCGCCCGCATCCAGCCCAGACGCAGGCCCGGGGCGATGGTTTTTGACAGGCTGGACAAATACACGACCTGGTCGGCCACGGCCGTATCGTGAGCCAGCTGGGCAAGCGTTGGTACCGGTGTTCCGCCAAAACGCAACTGGCCATAGGGATCGTCTTCAATCAAGACACAGGACGTGCCGGCAAGCAGATCCAGCAAGCGGCGCCTGCTCTGCAGATCAATAGTGGCGCCTGTCGGATTCGCAAAGGTGGGCACCAGGTAAAGCAGTTTGGGCTGGTGCTGCTTCAAAACGGCGGCCAGCTCCTGCAGATTGGGCCCCTGGGTGCCGCTGCCAACCGTGACTATGCGCGCGCCGGCCAGCCGCAATCCCTGCAGGGCCGCAGGATAAGTAGGGCGTTCCACGAGCACCGTATCGCCGGGCTGGATGAAGGCGCGCAACAGCAGATCGAAACCTTGTTGGGAGCCGCTGGTGACAATCAGTTGCTCGGCCTCGGTAGGTATTGCGCGTGAAGTAGTCAGGCGTGCAAAGGATTCGCGCAGTGCGGGCCAGCCTTCGGTGGCGCCATAGGACAGCGTTGTACCCGGATTGTGGGCCAGCGCAAGCAGCGAGGTCTGCAGACCCGCCACGTCGAACAGCTCGGGTGCCGGGTAGCCGCCCGCAAAGGAAATCATGCCCGGCTGCGACAGGTAGCGGAATAGTTCACGAATGGGCGAGCCCTTGACCTGTGCAAAGGGTTCGGCAAAGCGAAAGGTAAATGCCATAAAATTGCTCGCGGAAAACGTAACGGTCAGACAGGTTCAGCAGCCAGTTGCAACGACAACAGCAAAAAGAGCGCTAGCAAGACAACAACACAACAGCGGCAAGGCCGTCCAGGAAGGATATCCATTGCATATGTCATAAAAAAACTGCACCGCCGGACATTGGATTTCAAGCCCGAATTCCAGAGGTGCAGTTCACATTTGCAATATTATGCGCTGGGGCTCAGTCTTCGCCAAAGCGGATACCCTGTGCCAGCGGCAGTTCGCGTGAATAGTTCACGGTATTGGTAGCGCGACGCATATAGGCTTTCCAGGCGTCAGAGCCCGATTCGCGGCCGCCGCCGGTTTCTTTTTCACCGCCGAAGGCGCCGCCGATTTCTGCACCCGAGGTTCCGATATTCACGTTTGCAATACCGCAATCGGAACCCGAGGCAGACATGAACTGCTCTGCCTCGCGCAGGTCTGTGGTGAAGACGGCAGAAGACAGGCCCTGTGGCACGTCATTCTGCATCTCGATGGCCTCTTCGAACGTGTCATAGCTCATGATGTACAGAATCGGCGCGAACGTTTCGTGACGCACTACGTCTGTCTGACCGGGCATTTCCACAAGCGCCGGCCGGACATAGAATGCATTGGGGAAGCGCTCTTGCAGTGCGCGTTCGCCTCCTGTCACGGTGCCGCCCTGTTCGGCGGCCTGGCCCAGCGCGTTTTGCATGGCCTCGAAGGCGGCTTTATCAATCAGCGGTCCGACCAGCGTGCCGGCTTCCAGCGGGCTGCCGATCGTGGCCGATGCATAGGCTTTTTTCAGGCGGGTGGTCAGCTCCTGCACCACATCGCGATGCGCAATGATGCGGCGGGTGGACGTGCAACGCTGGCCGCAGGTGCCGATAGCCCCAAAAAGAATGCCGCGCACCGCCAGATCCAGGTCGGCCGACTGGCTGACAATAATGGCATTGTTGCCGCCCAGCTCCAGCAGGCTGCGGCCGAAACGGGCTGCCACACGCGGCCCGACTTCGCGACCCATGCGGGTCGAGCCGGTGGCCGATACCAGGGCAACCTTGGGACTGTCTACCAGCACCTGGCCCACATCGCGCTGACCTATGACCACCTGGGCCAGATGAGCCGGCGCATCGCCAAAGCGCTTGAGGGCGCGCTCAAACAGCGCCTGGGTTGCCAGTGCCGTGAGGGGGGTTTTCTCCGAGGGCTTCCAGATGACCGCGTTGCCGCATACAAGCGCCAGAGCGGTATTCCATGACCACACGGCCACCGGGAAATTGAAGGCGGTGATCACGCCGACCACGCCCACCGGGTGCCAGGTTTCCATCATGCGGTGACCGGGGCGCTCCGAGGCGATGGTCAAGCCATACAACTGGCGCGAGAGCCCGACCGCGAAATCGCAAATGTCGATCATTTCCTGCACTTCGCCTTCGCCTTCGGCGGTGATCTTGCCGGCTTCGACGGACACCAGGCGCCCCAGGGCTGCCTTATGTTCACGTAGCTCTTCACCCAGCAGCCGGATCAGCTCTCCACGGCGCGGTGCGGTAACATTGCGCCATGCCTTCTGGGCGGCGGCGGCCTGGTCAATCGCCTGGTTCGTTTGCTGTGCTGTGTGTTCCCTGACATCGGCGATGCGTGCGCCATCAACCGGTGAGTGGACCGGCAGCGAACCGCCGGTGACCGATTCCTGGGCGATGCCCAGCACGCTGAATAATTCCTTGACTGAATCCATTTTCGGTTTCCTTGTTTACCGGCAGAACCGGAATATATGACGGTAACAACAGGCACACAGGCGACATAACCTGAATTGTCAATAATTGCCAACCAACCCTAAGCAGTGCAGCTTGACGATGATTCTGTCTTATATGCTATTGTTAACACAAAAAATAACTGCGAATGAAATTTGCAACCAATACTGTTTAACCAAACGTTGGCCAGAGCTTCAAAAATGCTTCAATCCGAGCTTTAATCAGCGCTTTAACTCATGCATTGACCACAGCTTTGAACGGGAGGAGCTATCACACTTCAATTGCTGGCAGTGATGCTGGCCTAACCGGGTGCATGCAGCACAGGCAATGCTCATTCAATTGTGTAGCGTACTTCCATCCTTTCTTAAAGTCAAAAAATTTCTTAAAGGAAATTTACCACTAACGGAGGTGTCGTCCCATTCGTACTTTCCCTGTTCGTCGTGACCGAATACTGCCCTGGCGCAGCCGCTTGCTGCAGCCCGAAAGTGGCATCAGTCTTGCTTGGCAACCCTGCGCAATCAGTTAACAAAGGAAACGGTTTATGGCTCCCAAGTTTTATAATGAGATATGGCTGGAAGAGGCGAAAAAGAAGCCGGTTCCCCGAAAGCACTACGAAGAATACCTCAAGTGGCTGGACCGACAGGAAACGGATTTGTTGCTGAACAAGCGAGAAGAAGCTGAGGCGCTGTTTCAGCAGGTGGGAATCACCTTCTCCGTATCGGGCGATGGTGATGGCACGGAGCGGACCATTCCGTTTGACATCATTCCCCGCGTCTTCCCGCTGAGGGAGTGGAATGCCCTGCAGCGCGGCGTCGAGCAGCGCACCAGGGCCTTGAATATGTTCCTGCATGATGTCTATCACGACAAGGACATGATTCGCGCCGGGCTCATCCCTGCCGACCTGATCATCAATAACACACAATACCGGCCGGAAATGGTCGGACTGGACGTGCCGCATCGCACGTATGCGCATATTGCGGGTATTGATATCGTACGCGCAGGCAAGGGGGAGCTGTATGTGCTCGAGGACAATCTGCGGGTGCCGTCCGGCGTGAGCTACATGCTGGAGAATCGCAAGATGATGATGCGGCTGTTTCCTGATCTTTTCAGCAAAATCAAGGTCACACCGATAGCGCATTACCCTGATCTGTTGCTTGAAACCCTGATCGAGTCGGCGCCAGAGCGCATCGACAAGCCCACCATTGCGGTGCTCACGCCCGGTATGTATAACTCGGCGTACTTCGAACATACGTTTCTGGCGCAGCAAATGGGCGTGGAGCTGGTCGAGGGCAAAGACCTGTTTGTCAAGGACGATTATGTTTACATGAGAACCACGCAGGGGCCGCAGCGTGTCGATGTGATGTATCGCCGCCTGGACGATGATTTTCTTGATCCCGAGGTGTTTCGCAAGGATTCGGCACTGGGCGTGCCAGGGCTCATGCGGGCCTACAAAGCGGGCAACCTGACGCTGTGCAATGCCATCGGCACCGGCATCGCCGATGACAAATCGGTCTACCCGTATGTCACGGAAATGATCCGCTTCTATCTGGGTGAAAAACCGCTGCTGAACAACGTGCCCACCTATGCGTGCCGTAATGAAGAGGACAAGGCCTATGTACTTGCCCATCTGAAGGAACTGGTGGTTAAGGAGACGCATGGCGCCGGCGGTTACGGCATGATGGTTGGGCCGGCCGCCACGCGAGATGAGCTGGCCATGTTCGAGCAACTGATCAAAAAGGATCCGGCCAAGTATATTGCCCAGCCCACGCTGGCGTTGTCCACCTGCCAGACGTTCGTAGAGGCCGGTATTGCCCCGCGTCACGTGGATCTGCGGCCGTTCGTGCTGTCTGGAAAGACGATCCGCATGGCCGCAGGCGGATTGACCCGCGTGGCACTGAAGGAAGGGTCGCTGGTGGTCAATTCGTCGCAGGGGGGCGGCACAAAAGATACCTGGGTCATCAACCGGCGCGGCTAGGGTCGCCAGCCGGACGCGCGTAGCGGGGCAATGTCGTCTGTATGAGTGCGCTATTGCACCGGCAGCAGACAGCAGTATCGTCGTATGAAAATAAGGAAGAATCATGTTAAGTCGTACCGCCGATCATATTTACTGGATGTCCCGTTACCTGGAGCGGGCAGAAAATACCGTGCGTCTGCTGGAGGTCTGTTACCAGACGACCCTCATGACCAATGACGAGGATCATTCGGACTATAGCTGGCGCAGTGTGCTGGCGACGCTGGAAACGCTGGAGCAGTATGAGGCCGAATGCGGCGCCATCAGTGCTGATCGGGTGATTGAATTTGTGGTCAACAGCAAGAATTACACCTCGTCCATCGCCTCATGCATCCGGCTGGCGCGAGAAAATGTGCGCGCGATACGCGGCACCGTGACGTCCGAAGTATGGGAAACCATCAACTTTACCTGGCTGGAAATGAACCGCCTGCTCAAGACGCCGATGCTGGCCAGCAACCCGACGCGGTTCTTCGAATGGATCAAGACCCGTTCCCTGCAGACGTTGGGCGCGCAGGAAGGCACCATGCTGCGCAACGAAACGTACAATTTCATGCGCCTGGGCACCTATCTGGAGCGCGCCGACAACACCGCACGCATGCTGGAAATCCGCTACTATCTGGAAAATGCGGCCGACGACAAGCGCAAGTTGGTCACCCAGCTGTATCACTGGACCGCTGTGCTGCGCTCGCTCTCTGGCCTGGAAATCTATCGCCATGTGTTTCGCGAAACCGTAGACTCCAAACGGGTGATCGAACTGATTGTTTTGCACCCGGATATGCCGCATTCACTGGCTCATTCCTCGTGCGAGCTGCTGGCCCATTTGCAAAAAGTGCGCAATGCCAAATCCGATGAAACGCTGCGCCTGGCAGGGCGGCTGGATGCGGACCTGCGCTATACCACGATCGATGAAATTTTCAAGGAAGGCCTGCATGACTGGCTGACCCGGTACCTGGAGAAGATGGATGCGATCGGCCAGGGCATCAACGATGATTTTCTGTGGCAGCCGGTTCAATAGCATTATCGACCAACAGCAGCCTGACGCGAACCAGCAGGTGCAGCAGCGCATCAAGGCGTAACTGGTTGTAGCTGTGTCCGCCTGCGCTGCAGCCGCTAAGGGGTGTGGCGCATGTGCATCGTTGTCGCCGATTAGTCGAAACAATGGGTAGGCGTCTGGTCGAAATTGCGTACAATGACTCATTGTAAAGTCATCATCAATGGTTGCATGGACTTTTCCCTTGATCAATTACTGAGTCCTTCCCCGGATGGAGCGTTTTCCGAGCTGCGTGACCAGGCCGGAGGCCTGGCGCCGGAGTGGGATTATGTGCTGTCGGCGCTCAGAAACCTTGCTCCCGATGATCTCAAGGGCTTTCTGGCGTATATCTCCGAAAATATCCAGAACCGCGGCAGCATCTACAATGCCTACAGCGAAGACGGCAGCATTGAACCCTGGGAATCGCTCAGCGTTATTCCATATGTGATTTCTGCCCAGGAATGGGACTTCATTGAGCTTGCGGTGGCCCAGCGCGCAGCGGTGATCAACGACACGCTGCGCGATATTTATGGCCCGCAACATCTGATTCGGCGGGGCCTGGTTCCGCCCTCGCTCATCTTCGGCCAGCGGGGTTTTCTATGGCCTTGCATCAATACCCTGGATACGCACGAAAATCACCTTCATATGTACGCAGTCGATATTGCCCGCGACGAGAAAGGGCAGTGGCGGGTGTTAAAGGATCGGACCCAGGGGCCGCTGGGCGCGGGCTATGCCCTGCAGAACCGCCAGATCATGAGTACGGCACTGCCGGCGCTGTTCAACCAGTTGCGGGTTCATCCGCAAACCGATTATTTCCGCGCTTTGCGCCAGACCCTGCTGTCGAGCATGTCGGTCGAAGACGGCAACGTGGTCACGGTGCTGCTCTCGCCCGGTCCCAAACATCCCGCGTATTTCGAGCATGTTTTCCTGGCCCGGCAAATGGGCGTGCCGATTACCGAAAGCCTGGACCTGACCGTACGCAATGATCTGCTATACCTCAAGACGCTGCGAGGCCTGCAGCGGGTGCATGTGGTCTTGCGCCGTCTGGAAGACAACGAATGCGATCCGATGGAGCTGTATGGCAGCGACTATCCGGGTATTCCGGGTTTGTTGCAGGCCATTCGCAAAGGCAATGTGACGGTGTGCAACGCATTGGGGTCGGGCGTGCTCGAATCTGCGGGCATGCTGGAATTTTTGCCTGGCATTTGCCAGCATCTGCGCGGCGAACCCTTGCTGATGGATTCGATCCGCAGCTGGTGGTGCGGTAACGAGGCCAATCTGGATTATGCCCGTACACGATTTGATTCGCTGATGTTCAAATCCAGTTTTTCATCGATGCGCGCCAGTCCGCAATACGTGCCTGATTTGAATCAGGCGCAGCGCGAAGCGCTGTTGCAGCGGCTGGAAACGAGCCCGCGTTCGCTGGTGGCGCACGAGGTGATGCCGCTGGCCCGCATTCCGGAAATTGATTTTGAATCGCGGCAGTTGCAGATGCGCCGCTTTACCATGCGGGTTTTTGCTACCCTGGCTCATGATGGTTCCTATCAGGTCATGCCTGGCGGTGTGGTACGAGTCGAAGACAAAAGCAATACGCCGGTACTGTCTTCGCGCAATCGGCAGATCAACAAGGATCTATGGGTCTGTCGAATGGCCCGTCCTGCTGTGCCGACAGTGGTTACCATACCGCCGGCCCGCGCCCGGGTGCGCAGTGTGTCGGACGCCTTTGAAGCAAAGCCGCTGACGCTCGAACAATTGCTGGCGGCACATACGACCACGCCGGCGCGCATCGGCGAGAACCTGTTCTGGATGGGGCGCTATGGCATCCGCGCCGAGCTTTCGGTACTGCTGCTGCGCACCATTACCCGCAACCTGACCGAACGCGTGACCGAGAAGGAAACGCTCATCACGCTGCTGTATAAACTGGGCACGCATCTGCATGTGTTGCCTGTGCCGTCGGCAGAAGCCATCGGTGCCGATGACACCTATGATATTAATTTTATTCGTCATCAGCTGGGCGCGTCTCTGGCGCCTTCATCGCTAAGCGGTGCGCTGACCAACAATGTGAACTATCTGCATCAGTGTGCGTTCAACATACGGGAAAGGCTGTCGCTGGATGTATGGTGGGTGGTCAACTACATGCCCACCTATCTGGGCACCGCCAAGCTGGACCTGACCGTGGTGCAGCAGCGCATGCAGGAACTGTTCGCCAGTTGCTCAATCCTCTCGGGTTTTACGCATGAACAGATGACGCGTGACGAGGGCTGGAGTTTTCTGCTGCTTGGCCGCCTGATCGAAAAGCTTGGCCGCATGAGCGACACGCTGGGATTTTTTCTCAAGCAGAGCGAGCATGACAAAACCATTATGCTCGAGTCGCTGCTGGAAATTGCCTACAGTATCGTGACCTATCGCGCCCGCTACCATCGCGAAGAAGAGATGCTGGCAGTGTTGTATCTGCTGGTGTTCGACCGCAGCAACCCTTATTCACTGCGCTATCTGTGCCAGAGCCTGCTGGATAACAGCGCCGCATTCAATGTTCAGGAAGCGCAAAGCAGGCAAATCCTGCAAAAGGCGCTGGGCGATCTGGACGCGGTTGATCTGGCGCGGTTTGCCGTAGGAACACCCGCAGCCGGGCAGATTTACGAGCAACTTGCCAGAGTGTGCGCTGATATTTCTTACGGGCTGTCCATTTACGCCAACAGCATTAATCATCAGTATTTTCTTGTGACCGAAACGATCTCGAGCGATACCGGCCTTGAGACGGTCAACAAGGAGTTCCTGTAATGGTGACGTATCACATTCAACATGACACGGAATATAATTACCACTCGCCAGTGACCCAGTCGCGGCAGATACTGCGTCTTTCTCCGCGCATTTTGTCCTGGCAGGGACCCGAGTCCCACACCATCCATATCGATCCGTGTCCGGACAAGATCGATTTTCTGCTGGACTGCTTTGGCAATCCGCTGCAGTATTTCACCCTGATGGGCGATCACAACAGGCTGGCGGTGCGCGCGCATTCCGTGGTCAGCCTGACCCACCGCCGGCTGCCAGACAGCGAGACCACGCCGCCCTGGGAAGAGGTCGTCAATCATTTGCGCTATATGTCGGGCAAGACGTATCTGCCCTATGATTTTGAAGCCACCCAGTTTCGCTTTGAATCGAATCACATTCGGCTGCTGCCCACCATTGCCCAGTGGGCGCGACAGGCCATCCGTCCCGGCATGCCGGTGCTGGCCGCGGTGGAGGCGCTGCAAGCGCGTATCTTCAAGGAATTTGTCTTTGACCCGCAGGCCACCACCATCTCCACCCCCGTGCTCGAGGTATTCCAGAAGCGCCGTGGCGTATGCCAGGACTTTGCGCACTTCATGATTTCCTGTCTGCGCGCCATCGGCCTGGCGGCGCGCTATGTCAGCGGCTATCTGCTGACCCATCCGCCGGCAGGCCAGCCCAGGTTAGTCGGCGCCGATGCTTCGCATGCCTGGGTGTCCGTTTATATTCCTGGCCATGGCTGGGTCGATTCGGATCCGACCAATAATGTGTTTCCTGACCAGGAGCATATCACCCTGTGTTGGGGCCGCGATTTTTCCGATGTCTCACCAATTCGGGGCATGATGTACGGAAGCAGTGCGCATAGTCTGAAAACCTCTGTCACGGTCATGCCGGAAAGCGAATTGCCGCGTTAAATTGCTTCTATTTCAGTTGTGATAATGCCAAATTTCCTGTTGGAATTATTTTTTAGTAAGGGTTTTCCATAGGAGCGAGTCGATTTTTAAACTGCGTAAGTGATTGATTTATAACAGTAAAAAATACATGTTAAAAATTTACGTTTAAACTTAAAAAAAATTATTGACGAATTTTTTTTCTTATGAGAATTTAGATATATGTCTTAACTCCTTCTCGGAAAATTCGGTGTGAATAGTCAATATGATGTCGTGATCGTTGGTGGTGCAGCCACGGGCAGTTCGCTGGCCTATTTCCTGAGCGCATCGGCCTCCTTCGACGGTTCAATCCTGGTGATCGAAAAAGATGCCAGTTATCAAAAATGCGCAACAGCCTTGTCTGCCGCTTCGATCCGGCACCAGTTTTCAACGCCGGAAAATATTCAGCTCTCACAATTTGGTACCGAGTTCCTGCGTCATTTTGGCGACATACTTGCCGTCGATGGCGAGCGTCCGGACGTGGGCTTCCAGGAAAAAGGCTACCTGTTTCTCTCAACCCCGGGGGGCGAGACGGTCATGCGTGAAAACAATGCGCTGCAGCGCAGCCTGGGGGCCGATATCGTTTTGAAAACGCCTGCGGAACTGCAGGCGACGTGGCCGTGGCTGAACGTGGACGACCTGGCGCTTGGCTCCTATGGCGTGACGGGCGAAGGCTGGCTGGACGCCTATGGCATGATGCGCGCCTTCCGTCGCAAGGCGATCGCCCAGGGTGTAACCTACCTTGAAGATGAGGTTGTTGCGATCAATAAAACCGGCAGGACCGTGACGGGCGTGACCCTCAAAAGCGGCAGGCATATTGCCTGCAACACGCTGGTCAATGCGGCAGGGACAGGGGCGGCGGCACTGTCGGCACAGGTCGGCGTGGTGCTACCACAAGAGTCGCGCAAGCGCAGCGTTTTCTATTTTACCTGCCCTGAAAAAATTGCTGACTGCCCTATGGTGATTGATCCCAGCGGCGCCTATTTTCATCCCGAGGGCCAAGGCTTTATTGGGGGCATACAACCACCCCAGGAGCAGGATCCCGAGTGCTTTGACTATGACGTTCAGCATGAACTGTTCGACGAGCTGCTGTGGCCAATTCTGGCCGCGCGTGTTCCGGCCTTCGAGGCCCTGCGCTGCGAACATGCATGGGCGGGCCATTACGACTACAACACGTTCGACCAGAATGTGATTCTGGGGTACCACCCCGCTGTAGAAAATATGGTTTACGCTAATGGTTTCAGCGGACATGGTATGCAACAATCACCCGCTGTTGGTCGCGGGTTGGCCGAACTTATCGAATTTGGAAAGTATCGCAGTCTTGACCTCTCACGCATGAGCTGGGAACGTGTTTTGAACAATCAGCCCATCGTGGAGCAGAATGTGTGGTAGTGGTGGTAAGTCGTGTGGCCGGCGTGTGCCTGTCGCATATCCATAATTGGTTTTGCCTTGTGCAGGACCCATGCTCGTCGATCAGGAGAAAAGCATGAATAAAATGTTGAAGAGAGTTTTTCTGGCATCAGCGCTTACCGCTGCCTTCGGGACGCCGGCGCTGGCCGCAGATGAAATCAAAATCGGCCTGGGCGCGCCCATGACAGGGGGCAGTGCGGCTTTTGGCAAGCAGTTGCAGACAGGTGCACAGGCAGCCATTGAGGCCATTAACGCCAATGGCGGGGTTAACGGCAAGCAGCTCAAGCTGGTTACTGTTGATGACGCATGTGATCCCAAGCAGGCGGTAGCCGCCGCCAACCGCCTGGTCGATCAGGAAAAAGTCACGGCCGTGATCGGACATTTCTGCTCTTCCAGCACCATCCCCGCATCCGAAATTTATGATGAAGCCAATATTCTGAACATTACCCCGGCCTCCACCAATCCCAAGGTGACAGAGCGTGACCTGTCAACGATTCTGCGCACTTGCGGACGCGACGATCAGCAGGGTGAAGTTGATGCGCAATTCATGAAGAATGTGCTCAAGGTCGAACGCGTTGCGATCATCAATGACAAAGACACCTACGGTGTCGGTCTGGCCAATGCTACGCGCGATGCTGCCAAGAAGCTGGGTATCGAAGTGGTGCTTGAAGACGGCGTGACTCGCGGTGAGCGTGACTACAATGCGCTGGTCACCAAAATCAAGGGCGCAAACGTGGATGCCGTGTTCTTCGGCGGTCTGTATGCCGAGGCTGGTGTGCTGGTCAAGCAGATGCGTCAACAGGGTCTGAAAATACCATTCATTTCCGATGATGGCATTGCCGATCCCGCCTTCGTGACCGCTGCAGGCGGTATACAGAATGCAGAAGGCGTGTATATGAGCTTTCTGAAAGACCCACGTAATGACCCGGCTTCCAAAGGCGTCGTTGACGCACTGAAAAAATCGGGCAGCGATGCCGAGGGCTTTACGCTGTATTCCTATGCTGCAGTACAGGCTGTCGCAGCGGCGCTGACAGCCAACAAGGACGAGACGGACGGCACCAAACTGGCCGACTGGCTCAAGGCCAACCCGGTTCCTACGGTAACAGGGAACAAGGGCTGGGATGACAAGGGTGACCTCAAATCCAATGACTTCGTTCTGTACGTCTGGAACAAAGACGGCAAGTACGTAGAGTACAAACAGTAAGGTCTGAACGGGACGGCGCATGACATCACCATGCGCCGTCTGCATTTGCACCATCAATACTTCCAAGAAGCGACGGCTGTTTTTTTCGCAAAACACCAGACCTTTGTCTTCACCCTGAAAAGGTACAATCATGGATTGGTATATTCTGGGCCAGCAATTGGTAAATGGCGTCACGCTGGGCGCTATTTACGGCTTGATTGCAATTGGCTACACCATGGTTTATGGCATTATCGGCATGATCAACTTCGCCCACGGCGAAATCTACATGATCAGCGCCTATATCACTGCAATTGCATTTGCCGTATTCACATTTCTTGGCATAGATTCGCTGGCGCTTTCCTTGCTGCTTACCCTGATGGTCACCATGTTTATTACCGGGCTGTATGGCTGGTATATTGAACGCACCGTGTACCGACCGCTACGCACCACCAACCGCCTGGCGCCGCTGATTACGGCGATTGGTGTTTCCCTGTTGTTGCAAAACTATGTGCAGGTCAGCCAGGGGCCCTACGTACAGGGCGTGCCCTCGGTTATTCAGGGCGGCTTTACCATCGGATCTGATGACGGCTTCTTCCAGATTCGCTATATTGATCTGTTGATTGTGGTTGTCAGCTTCATTGCCATGATGGTCCTTACCTGGGTGATCCAGAAAACCAGCTTGGGCAGGCAATGCCGGGCAGTTGAGCAGGATCGCAAGATGGCGACCATCCTGGGCATCAACACTACCAGGATTATTTCAACTGTATTTGTAATTGGTTCCGTGATGGCGGCGGTGGCCGGCGAACTGGTCACGTTCAACTATGGCTCCTTCGATTTTCATATCGGCTTTATTCTGGGCATCAAGGCGTTCAGCGCGGCCGTGCTGGGCGGGATTGGCTCGTTGCCCGGCGCCATGCTGGGCGGCCTGATCCTGGGTGTGCTCGAATCGTTGTTCGCCGGCTTTGTGAGTAGCGACTACAAGGATGTGTTTTCCTTCAGTGTGCTGGTGCTGGTGCTGATCTTCAAACCGAGTGGCCTGCTGGGCCGGCCTGCCGTGGAGAAAGTGTAATGAGTACCACGCAAACCTCAACCATCGATTTTGGCCATTCATTGCGCGACGCTGTGGTTGCCGGCATCTTGACCATGCTGGTATTCAGTCCGATTACCAATTTCGTTCTCAAGCAGTACTCATTCACGCTGGACTGGTTCCGCAGCCCGTTCTTTCTGAATGGATTGGCTATCGGCCTGATTGTTGCGTTCGTGCGCTTTTTCGTATCGGTGGGCGCGCAGACGCAGACCGGGCAGAATTTCATCCAGAACTTCATCAGGACCGAACACGGCGTCGAGGTGGAAGACGAATATGCCGACGGCGGCAAGCGCTTAAGACGCGTACTGCTCTGGGGGGGCGGCCTGATGGCGGTGTTTCTGGCGCTGGGCCTGTCTGGCGTCATCTACCGGGGGGCCGGGATTGCCCTGGTGCTGGTCGTGCTGTTTGTCATGATTGCCATGGGTGTGCGTATCCCCAAGCGTCGCGGCAAGACGCATCCCTGGAAGGGCGCGTTGCCGGTGTTGTTCCTGGTGGGGTTACTGCTGCCGTTGTTGTTCTTCTACTTCGGGTGGTTCGGCAAAAGCTGGATCAACAACCTGACCCTGGCCATGGTGTACGTATTGCTGGGGCTGGGTTTGAATATCGTGGTGGGGCTGGCCGGCCTGCTTGACCTGGGCTTTGTGGCGTTCTATGCGGTCGGAGCCTATTTTCTGGCGTTGGGCGCCGAGTATCTGGGTATCGGTTTCTGGTCTGCACTGTTTCTCGCGCCATTGCTGGCGGCGCTATGCGGTGGGTTGCTGGGGTTCCCGGTGCTCAAGATGCATGGGGATTATCTGGCCATTGTGACGCTGGGCTTTGGCGAAATTATCCGCCTGGTCCTGGTCAACTGGATCAGTTTTACCGGCGGCCCCAATGGCGCATCGGTTCCAGATCCGACCATTTTCAATCTGGAATTCGTGCGTCGGGCCCGCGGTGACGCGGTGTCGTTTCACGATTTTTTCGGCTTGCCATACAGCAGTGATTACCGTTATCTCTTTGTCTATCTGCTGTTGTTTGTGATCAGCATGATTGCGCTACGCTTTTTTACCCAGTTGCGCGTGATGCCCATCGGGCGATCCTGGGAAGCCTTGCGGGAAGACGAAATTGCCTGCCGTTCGCTGGGCATCAACCACGTGACGGTCAAGCTATCTGCTTTCATGCTGGGTGCAATGATCGGCGGCCTGGCCGGCGTATTTTTTGCCACGGCGCAGGGTTTTATCAGCCCGCAATCGTTCAACTTTTTCGAATCGGTGCTGATTCTGTCCATCGTGGTCCTGGGCGGCATGGGGTCGTCCATCGGTGTGATCATTGCCGCCTTTACGCTCACGCTGTTGCCTGAGTTCCTGCGCGAATTTGCCGGTTATCGCGTGCTGCTTTTCGGTCTGCTCATGATTCTGATGATGATCTGGCGGCCTAACGGCTTGCTGCGACCGAAACGTTCCGTATTCAGAAAAAGCGAGGTGGCATAATGGCTCAGGACGTCAAAGAGGACGCCATACTGTCGGTTCAGCACCTGACGCGTCGATTCGGCGGCATCATTGCCAACAATGATGTTAGTTTCGACGTGCTCAGGGGGTCGATTACGGCGCTGATCGGCCCCAACGGCGCGGGCAAAACGACGGTCTTTAACTGCATTACCGGCTTTTATACTGTCTCGGCTGGACATGTCTACCTGACCCAGCCCGAGGGGCAAGTGGAAATCGGCGAACTGCTGCGCCGCAAAATCACCGGTGGTTCATATCTGGTTGCCCGGGCCGGTATCGCCCGCACGTTCCAGAATATCCGTCTATTCAAGGATATGACGGTGCTGGAAAACCTGTTGGTGGCGCAGCATCGCAAGCAGAACCGGAATCTGTTTTCCGGGCTGCTGGTCACCTCCGATTTTTCCGACAGGGAAGAAGCCACGCTGGCCCGCGCCTTTGAATGGCTCGAGATCGTCAATCTGTCCGAAGACGCCAACCGGCTGGCCGGCGAACTGTCCTATGGCAGGCAGCGCCGCCTGGAAATCGCGCGCGCCATGTGTACCGATCCCGCAATCATCTGTCTGGATGAACCGGCCGCCGGCCTGAATCCGCGTGAAACCCGGGAGCTTTCGGCGCTCATTCGCAAACTGCGCAACGAGCATGGCGTGACCGTTCTGCTGATCGAGCACGACATGGGCCTGGTCATGGAGATTTCCGAGCACATCATTGTGATGGATCAGGGCAAGGTGATCGACGCCGGCACCCCGGAACACATTCGCAATTCCGACGTGGTGATCGCTGCCTATCTGGGCACCGAAGTGGAGGACTAAGCATGGCAGACACCCCAATTCTTGAGATCAAGGATGTGAGCTCCTACTACGGGCAGATTCAGGCACTCAAAAACGTGTCCCTGCATATCAATCCGGGTGAAATCGTAACGCTGATTGGCGCCAACGGCGCCGGCAAAAGCACCCTGCTCATGACCATTTTCGGCACGCCCCGGGCGCGCACCGGCCAAATCCTGTACAAAGGCAATAACCTGTTGCGTCTGCCGCCGCACAAGATTGCCACCCAGGGCATTGCCCAGGTGCCCGAAGGCCGGCGCATCTTCCCGAAAATGACCGTGGAAGAGAACATCATGATCGGGACCCTGCCTATTGGCGACGCGCATCTGGACGAAGACCGGCAGCATATGTTTGATTTGTTTCCGCGCCTGAAAGAGCGGCGCAATCAGCGTGCCGGGACCTTGTCGGGCGGCGAGCAGCAGATGCTGGCCATCGCCCGTGCGCTCATGAGCCGGCCTGACATGATTTTGCTGGACGAGCCCAGCCTGGGGCTGGCGCCGCTGATCGTGCGCCAGATTTTTTCGGTGCTCCGGGAACTGGGCAAAAGCGGGAAAACCATTTTCCTGGTTGAGCAAAATGCCAACCACGCGCTCAAGCTGGCCGATCGCGCTTATGTTATGGTGACCGGCGAGATCAGGATGACGGGTACCGGCGCAGAACTGCTGGCCAATCCGGAAGTGCGCGACGCTTATCTGGGAAGCCATTAGATGGCTGCCCGCGAGGAAACCCCGCTGATGCAGCGCCTGCGTGCCGTACGCCAGGCCAATGATCTGACCCTGGAGCAGGCGGGCCGGGCCTGTGGCATTGCGGCCTCGACGCTCTCGAAAATAGAGAACGGGCTGATGTCACCGACTTACGATGTATTGCAGAAGCTGGCCATCGGTCTGTCGCTGGATGTCTCCGAGCTGTTTACGCCAGCACGCGAGCCGATGGGGGCGGGTCGTTGCGTGGTAGACCGCTGTGGACAGGGCAAGGTGCACAAGACGCGGTATTATGAACACTTACTGCTGTGCTCGCAGCTCTCGCACAAGCGGATGATGCCATTTCTGACACGTATTACGGCCAGGGACCTGAGCGCATTCAGTGATTGGAATCGCCATGAAGGCGAAGAATTCGTTTATGTGATCAGTGGACAGATCCAATTGCATACGGAATTTTATTCCGAGGCAACGCTGGGGCCGGGCGACAGTTTTTATATTGACAGCCGCATGGGGCACCGCTGCATCAGCGTCAGCCAGGAAGATGCACAAGTGCTCTGGATGGCAACCCAGCGCCCCGAGGCAGAATCAGGAGAAGCAAATGAGTAGTCCGGCGCCACGCGTGTTCAGTGCCGAAGAAACGCGCCAGTTGATCGCTTTCGGGCCATTGCGCCAGCATATTCTGGATGCGGCCTTGCAATATGCCGCGGGCCAGATCCACAGTCCCGACCGCCAGGTGCTGACGGTGCCAGGCAGCAAAGACGGCGTGCTGTTGTCCATGCCTTGCACCGCCCAGGACATTTGTGCGCATAAACTGATTTCCCTGCTGCCCGACAATCCCTCGCAAAATCGTCCGACCATACAGGGCATGGTATCGGTGCTCGATAGCGCGACCGGCGTCCCGCTGTTCGTTCTGGACGGTCCCACCGTAACAGCAAGGCGTACTGCTGCACTCTCCATGGCCGGCCTGCAGCTTTTTCTGGAACACGAACCGCGCACCATTGTGATCATTGGTGCAGGCAGCCAGGCCGATGGGCACGTGCAGGCCATTGCCGAGCTGTATCCTGAAGCCGCGGTGCATATTGCCGCACGCGCGCAATCCTGGGCAAAAGCGCAGGCCTTTTGCGAACGCCACGCCGGTCTGGGCATCCGGCTGCAAGTGACGGATCTGAACCAGTTGCCGGAACAGTTTGACGCGGTCATTACGCTGACCACCGCCGTTGAGCCGGTTTATCATGCGCCACCGCTGGCCGGGCGCCTGATTATCGGTGTGGGCGCCTTTCGCTCGCACATGGTAGAAGTGGCGTCGGAAACGGTGATGAACAGCGTGTGCTATGTCGACGACCTGGTCGGGGCCCAGCATGAGGCCGGCGACTACATTCAGGCGAAAAAGGACTGGAACGAGGTGTCCACCCTGGCGCAAGCCATTGAAAGCGGGGTCGACTATTCCCACCCCATCATGTTCAAGACCGTAGGCTGCGCCGCCTGGGATCTGGCGGCAGCGCGTTGCGCAAGGGCCGCAGCAGGGCTTTAGGCGTATTCCCTGGCTGGGCGATCGGCCGAACTTGGCAGCGTTGGCCACAGCAATATCAGTCGCCTTTTAGCTTATACATCAAGCGGTATTCGACGATGAAATCGGCCATGCACGGTCTGGCCCGATTGCCGGACCATGCCCCGCCCCGCCAGCTAGGATGACTACCTCCTTGAAACAGACGGGGCCGTCGCTTACCGCGGCGCGCCCAGTGTCAGGTTCATATGCCGATTCACATCCTTGTACAGCAGGTAGCGGAACTTGTCGGGCCCGCCAGCGTAGCAGGCCTGGG
>NZ_JBQEAU010000052.1:27821-28041 GCF_052108595.1 Advenella sp. | reverse complement strand
AGTCGATCACCTGGCGCCAGTACGCCGCGCTCTATCTGCTCGGCAATGTGTTTTGCCAAGTCAGCCGACAGGGAAGGCTTGCCCGGTGGCGCGCTTGTCGTGTCAGTGGCGGTTGCGTTGATTGTGGCGTGTGGGTCAGTCATTTGAGGGCACATATTTCGGGTGATGGCATGGTTGAGTCGACTCTGGCGTGATGGCTTGGTTTGCTTGAGTCATGACA
>NZ_JBQEAU010000052.1:15759-27811 GCF_052108595.1 Advenella sp. | reverse complement strand
TGTACAAACCACCATTGACCTGTATTGTTTCGCCGGTAATAAAGGCGGCGAGCGGCGAACATAAAAATGCAATAGTACCTGCTATATCGTTCACCGTACCATGCCGACCAAGCGGGGTGGCAGCCAATAGCTGATCGCCTTTTTCTCCCAGCAGGTCGCGCGTCATGGCTGTCTTGATAATACCGGGCGATACCACGTTCACGCGTGCGTGGGGCGCCAGCTCCATTGCCAGGCTGCGAGCAAAAGAGAAGGTAGCCCCTTTGGTCGCAGCATAGGCGGCGTGGGCATAGCTGCCACGATGTCCTGCGAGCGATCCTAGCAGTACGATTGCGCCTTGTTCAGATAAATGCTTTTGCACCGCTCTGCACAGAAAAAAAGTACTGTTCAGATTGATGTTCATCAGCCTTAGCCAATCGGCATCGCTGGTGTCTTTGACCAATGCGCTAGGATAAATGCCCGCACAATGCACCAGAAAATCGATCTTCCCGAACGTTTGGGCGGCGCGTTCAATGGCATCGGTGCAAGTGGTGGCATCGCTGACATCCATGCGCAGGCACAGCACTCGGTCCGAATGCGCAGCCAGGCTCACGGCGGCATGGTCGAGTGCCTTCTGATCAATGTCTGCGAGCACGATGGTCGCACCATTGTCGGCCATTAATTGGGCTGTAGCCAGGCCAATCCCGGTTCCACCACCGGTGATGAAGGCTACTTTTTTATCAAACGAAATCACTGCTATCTCCTGTTTGGTGCGCGTTGACGTGTTTTTCTGCAGGGGAGCACTCGCAAGTGCTCACAATATCATTGACACATGAAATGTGTTTCACATATTATATGTCAGGCAAAAATTAAAAAGTTATCAGACAAATATAAAACACACCAAAAAATAGTGCGAATCGTCGCTGGCATTACCCAGGGAGCTTTCGGCTAGACGGAGTGATCAGGCAGGAGGCCATTTTGAGTCAAGTAGCGTCGTCAGCCCATGGGCTGACGGATCAGGTCGTAGTGATAACGGGCGGGGCGCAAGGCATTGGGTTTGCCTGTGCGCAGGCTTTTGCGCGCGAAGGCGCTCGCATTGCGTTGCTGGATATTGATGCCCGCGCGCTTGACCTCGCCTGTGCGTCATTGCGTGAGTTCGGCGCTAAAGCGCTGGCTTTGCAGGCATCGGTCTCGGATGCGCAAGCTGTTAGTGATGCTTTTGCCGCTATAGATAGGACATATGGCAGGGTTGATGTGCTGATCAATAACGCGGGTATATCTGCTAACAAACCCACCCTGGACGTCACCGCGCAAGAGTGGCATCGCGCCGTGGATATCAACCTGAATGGTGTTTTTTTCTGCGCCCAGGCGGCCGGACGTCGGATGGTGGCGCAGGGCGCAGGCAGCATCGTGAATATGTCATCCATGTACGGCGTGGTTGCTGCACCCGACCGTGCCGCGTATTGCGCGACCAAAGGTGCCGTGGTGATGCTGACCGAAACGCTGGCTTTGGAGTGGGGCAAATTGGGTATTCGGGTCAATGCACTGGCGCCCGGCTATATCGACACGGATTTACTAAGGGATTTGCACAAGCGCGGCCGCTTGCAGATTGATCAACTGGTCGAGCGTACGCCGCTACGCCGGTTAGGTACGGCCGATGAGATTGCCGAGATGGCGTTGTTTCTGGCTGGCACGAAATCGGCATTTGTCACAGGACACACTTTAGTGGCGGATGGCGGCTGGAGCCGCAACGCTTATCTTTAATTTGTATTGCCGGATCTTGGAGTTTTCGTTATGACGATGTATCAACCGCTGCACTCATATGCGGCCTGGCAGGAAATCACGATATCGACCGAGGATTGGAAAGCCGCCTCGCCTATGTTATTGGCGACCATGTTGACGCAGCTGCACTGGATACGTGCCTTTGAGGAAACGGTACTGGATCTGGCTGCCGCCGGTCTGGTACATGGACCTGCGCACTCGTCGATTGGGCAGGAAGGCGGCGCGGTGGGTTCCATTCTGGCATTGAGTGCCGGCGATCAGATCAATGGTTCGCATCGAGGTCATCACCAGTTCCTGGCCAAGGCGCTGCAGCATGTCGCGCCGGACGGGCTGGACCCACGTGCTGCGCCCACGGCTGAGTTTGAAGTGGTGTTGCAAAAGACACTGGCTGAAATTATGGGTCTGGCTCAAGGGTTCTGTCGGGGTCGCGGTGGCTCCATGCATCTGCGCTGGTTGGAGGCAGGTGCGTTGGGAACGAATGCAATTGTGGGCGGTGGTGTGCCGTTAGCGGCCGGTGCTGCATGGGCGCATCATCATGCCGGGACGGATCGGGTCGCCGTCACGTATTTTGGTGATGGTGCGATCAATATCGGATCTGTGCTCGAGACGATGAACCTGAGTGCGGCCTGGAAGACGCCATTGTGTTTCTTTGTCGAGAACAATCGCTATGCGGTGTCCACGACAGTCGAAGAGGCGACCGCAGAACCAAGACTTTCCGCCCGCGGTCAGGCGTTCAATATTCCGGCCTGGAAGGTCGATGGCATGGATCCGTTGGCCGTACACACTGCCATGACTGAAGCGCTGGCGTATATGCGATCCGGTGGTGGGCCAACAATTATCGAAGCTGATGTGTACCGCTTCTTTCATCAAAATGGTCCTTTCCCGGGTAGTGCGTTTGGCTACCGCAGTAAGGATGAGGAGGCACAATGGCGGACTCGTGATCCTCTGCTGCGTATTGCGGATGAAATGGTGAAACGGCATTTGATTACTGCAGAAGAGATCGCTGCCTTACGCGCACGCTGTAAAGCAACCATGCGGCGTATTGCAGACGAGCTGACGGAGCCCACCGAGAGTGGCAAGCGCCAGGTACGTCAGGATCTGTGGCCACGCGCTGATTTTCGCGATGTGGGTCTGCGTAGCGATGGCACGGAGCTCGATGGTGTGCGCCTGCAAGAGGCCGGTGATTATCGCGGTCCCACCACCACTCGCAAGTTTGTTGATGCGATTGCAGATGTGTTGGCGCGACGCATGGAAACGGATGCTGGTATTGTTGTATTGGGCGAAGACGTGCATCGCCTCAAAGGCGGCACGAACGGCGCAACACGTGGACTCAAAGACCTATTCCCTGATCGCGTGCTGGGTACCCCGATTTCGGAAAATGCTTTTGCGGGCCTGGGCGGTGGTTTGGCGATGGATGGCCGCTATCGACCGATTGTTGAATTCATGTATCCTGATTTTATGTGGGTGGCTGCTGATCAGATTTTTAATCAAATCGGCAAGGCACGCCACATGTTTGGTGGTGACATTGATGTTCCTCTGGTGTTACGCACCAAGATAGCGATGGGCACGGGGTACGGATCCCAGCATTCGATGGATCCAGCTGGGATCATGGCCACGGCACCGGGCTGGCGCATTATTGCCCCAGCGACGGCCTACGACTATATCGGCTTAATGAACACGGCGCTACTTTCACGTGATCCCGTCTTGGTGATTGAGCACGTTGATCTTTACGCTTCTGCGGGCGAAATCCCAACAGATGATCTTGACTACTTTATTCCTTTCGGTCGCGCCAGCGTGCGTCGCCAGGGTAGCAAAGTCACCGTGCTGACTTATTCGGCCATGGTCGAAAAAACCCTGCAGGCGATCGAAACACTCGGGATTGATGCCGAAGTGATTGATTTGCGGACCCTCGATCGCGCAAGTTTGGACTGGGATACCATCAGCGATAGCGTTCGTAAAACCAATAGTGTGCTGATCGTAGAGCAGGGCGCACGGGGTACGTCTTACGGTGCGATGCTGTCGGACGAAATTCAACGACGCCTGTTTGACTGGCTGGATCAGCCGGTCAAACGTGTGACGGGCGGTGAGGCATCGCCGAGTATTTCAAAGGTACTTGAACGTGCCGCATTCGCGGGTGTCGAAGAGGTCGTCGAGGGGCTGCGGGATGTGCTGGCCGATTTAGGGAGTCAGGAATAATGGCTCAACTCATTAAAATGCCAGCGGTCGCTGCTGATAGCGCCACGGGGGCGATTGCACAATGGCTCAAGCAGAAGGGTGATATGGTCGCCGTGGGAGATGCGATTGCCGAGATCGAGACCGACAAAGCGGTGGTCGAGATTGCTGCGGAGCATGCCGGGGTATTAGCGCGCATCGTGGCACCGGCCGGGCCGGCCCAGCTGGCGGTGAATGCGATATTAGGTGTGCTGATTACCGAAGGAGAGGGCGAGGATGAGGTTGAGCGAGCCTTGGCTGAGGGTGGAGTGACCGCGGCTCCCGCAACTACCGTTTCCGCAACAACGGCGCCGACGCATCCAGCATCAGTTGTTGAACAGGTGGTCACGCACAATGCGTCGTCCGAGCCAGTACAGTCCGGACGTCTTTTGACTAGCCCTGCAGCGCGGCGTATTGCCGCTGAGCATCAGATCGATTTGCGTCACGTCATTGGAAGCGGGCCTCGAGGTCGCATTCTCAAAGACGATGTGCAGCGTGCTGCGCGAACCGCAGTGAGCCATGCTGTCGCGTCGCTAGCCCCTGCGACACAGCAGACGGCATCGCCGGCTGGATCACAGGCATCGCAGGGTGTGCAGGGTGTGCAGGGTGTGCAGGGTGAGACCCAGCGAACAGCGCACACGTCTATGCGACGCGCCATTGCCCGACGCCTTTCTGATAGTAAGCAAACCATTCCGCATTTCTATCTGTCGCGCGATTGTCGTATGGATGCCTTGTTGGCGTTGCGACGTGAGATTGCAGGGGATGGCGCGCAGCGCGTTTCGGTCAATGACTTTATCGTTCGTGCAGCGGCGTTGGCATTGCGGGCAGTGCCAGCGATCAACGTGAGTTGGGACGATGACGCGCTGATTCACCATCAGACTGCCGATATTGCGGTGGCTGTAGCGACGGAAGGTGGATTGGTGACGCCTATCGTGCGCCAGGCTGATGTAAAGACCTTGCGTTACGTATCCACCGAGATTGCCGCTTTAGCCACCGACGCGCGCGAGCATCGATTGTCGCCCGCGCAATACACCGGTGGTTCAATGACGGTCAGCAATCTTGGTATGTATGGTGTTGCAAATTTTGCTGCCATCATCAATCCGCCGCAGGCTTGCATTCTGGCGGTGGGGGCTGCCGAGAAACGCGCAGTCGTCGATGACGATGGCGCGATTGTTGCCGCCACGGTGATGACGGTGACGTTGTCGGCCGATCACCGTGCGGTGGATGGCGCGGTGGCAGCGACTTGGTTGGCGGCTTTTCATCAACTGATTGAGCATCCAGTGAGAATTTTGTTATGAGTGATGTTCATATAGGGAAATCCCCGATTCGCAAATGATGCATGTCAACTAGACTCACTTACCGACTATATTTCATATATCATATATTCTAAATTCCCATGCCGTATCAAGGGAAAGCCCTTTTTATCGCAGGTATATACAGGAGAGAGACAATGTTTAAAATCAAGAAATTAGCTGTTGTATTGGGTGCTTGCGGCGTACTTGCCAGCAGTATGGCATTGGCTGATGTCAAAGTGGGGGCCGTATTTCCTTTTAGCGGTGCGCTGGCGCTGCTGGGTCAGGAGAGCTATCGCGGTCTTGAGCTGGCCGTCAACGAACTGAATGCCGCAGGTGGATTGAACGGCGAGAAAATTGTGATTATGAAGGCCGACGCAGTCGACCCGACGCAAGCCGTATCGGAAACGAAGCGTCTGACTTCTGCTGATGTAAAAGCGGTGTTTGGTAGCTACGCTTCAGGTATTTCGTACGCGGCGTCACCGGTCACTGAATTGGCGGGTGTGCCGTATTTCGAACTGGGCGCGACGGCTCACAAGATCACCACCCGCGGTTACCAAAATCTATACCGTAGCAATCCAAACACTGCAGCCTATGGTGTGGCGGTTGTGGATGCGTTGAACGATATCGTCGCTCCCGGGATGGAACTGGATAAAAAAGATATCGTGATCGGTATCATCCACGAAGACGGCCCTTACGGTACCGACGTGGCCGCGACTGAAAAGCAGCGAGCGCAAGAGTTAGGCTACAAGGTTGCACAAGTGCTGCCTTATTCAAGCAAGACCGTTGATCTTTCTTCGTTGATCCTGCGTTTGAAAGGCGCTGGCGTTAACGTCGTATTGCAGACGGCATATCAGAACGATGCCATTCTGTATTTTAATCAGGCCAAGTCCGCTGGGTTCAACCCCAAGGTGGTGATTGGTGCAGGTGGCGGATACTCGTTGGCGGATACGGCCAAGGCAGTGGGCGCAGGTATGAATGGTGTGTTTGACCTGGACTTCCCACAGGCATCCATCAACCCGGCCAATGCACCCGGCTTGGATAAATTTCTGGAAGCCTATCGCAGTGCCTATAAAAGTGACCCGCAGTCGGGTCATAGTCTGACCAACTACGTGGGCGCCAAGGCTTTTTTTGATGCGATGGCCAAGGCCAAATCAACAGAGGCAGAAGACATTCGTGCCGCCGTGCTTGCTTATAAAAAATCGGGAAGCGAAACCGCTAACGGCTGGGGTTTCGATTTCGGCGAGGATGGTCAAAACAAAGCATCAAGCTTTTACGTCATGCAGTGGCAAGATGGCAAGCTCGTGACGGTATCACCTAAAAACATGGCTCAAGGCGAGCCCGTTTTCAAGAAATAATAACAGCGTTGAACTGCAGTTTGGGTACTGTTAGTGGGTACCCAAACTGCAATAGGTTATGGGATTGCACAGATGGATATTTTCATTCAGCTGCTTATCAACGGCTTGTTGTTGGGCGGCGCATATATCATCATCAGCTTGGGGCTAACTCTGATATTTGGGGTGGTTCGGGTAGTGAATTTCGCGCATGGCGAGTTCTTGATGATCGGCATGTATTTGGTTTATTTGATCGCCACGCAGTTGGGCGTTCACCCTTATGTGGGTTTGGTTCCAGTAGCTCTGGTGCTATTTGCGCTGGGCGCATTGACTCAAAAATGCATTATTCAGCCGCTGCTTAATGCGGATGAACATATTCAGATTTTTGCGACGGTCGGTGTCTCCACGATTTTGCTCAACCTTGCGTTGGTCGTCTTTGGTGCAAACGTCTATCGGGCTCCCGCCGAATTGGGTACGCATGCGATTTCGCTCGGTGGGTTCTCTGTCGTGTCGGGGCAGCTCATTACGTTTATTACGGCTATTGTGCTGGCTATTTTACTGCATGTCTTTATGCACCGGACGTACTTGGGTCGGGCATTGCGCGCCGTCGCGCAGCATCGCTATGCGGCGTTGCTGATGGGCGTTAACGTCAATGCAGTGTATTGCATCGCATTTGGTTTGGGCACGGCATTTGTCGGCATTGCTGCAAGCCTGCTGGCACCGCAATATCCCGTATTTCCTACCGTCGGCACGTATTTTGTGCTGACGGCATTCGTGATTGTGGTCTTGGGTGGTTTGGGTAGCTTGTATGGCGCGGTGGCGGGCTCGCTGATTATCGGTGTGGTAGATACCATGGCTGGATATTACATTGCGCCCGACTTGAAGGAAGTCGTCTACTTCGGGATCTTTTTGCTGATCCTCGTCTTGCGTCCGAATGGTTTGTTCGGCACCAGCACAGAATAATAAGGAGAGAGACGTGTTTCCGGATTTTCGTAGCCCTAAAGCTTATGTCAGCCTCATTTTGCTGGCCGTTATGTTTCTCGTACCCGTGGTTATGGGTACGTCTTTTTGGACGAACCTGTTTGTCTTGCTGTTTGTTTTCGCTGCGCTGAGTACCGCGTGGAATATTGTCGGTGGCTACGCGGGCCAATTGTCGCTCGGTCATGCCGTGTTTTACGGTATTGGCGGCTACACCGCTGTGCTGCTGGGTACAAACTTCGGCATTCCGCCGTGGATTGGGATGTTTGCCGGAGCCTTGGTGTCGGGCTTGGTCGCGGTCGTCATCAGTTACCCAACCTTGCGATTAAAAGGCCCTTTTTTTGCGTTATCCACCATTGCCATTCTTGAAGTTGTGCGGTTACTCGTTATTCACGAGGAAGGCTGGACGGCCGGTTCAAGCGGTATCAGTTTGCCATTGAATATTGGCTGGACATGGATGGTCTTTCGCCAAAAAATCAATTACGTGATTATCGCTTTTGGCATATTCCTGGTCGTGCTGTGGGTATCCTGGTTTATTCGCAAATCCAGAATGGGCCATTACCTGATCGCGATTCGTGAGCGCGAAGATGCGGCGCGTGCCGTGGGTGTTCACACCGCCAATATGAAAATCATGGCAGCGGTCATATCGGCCATGCTGACCAGCATCATTGGTACGTTCCATATTACGTATCTTACGTTTGTTGATCCCAGCTCAGCCTTCTCGCTGGAACTGTCGATTCAAATTGCCATGTTTGCGTTGATTGGTGGCCTGGGCACGGTAGCGGGCCCTATTGCCGGGACGTTTCTCGTGCTACCCATCGCTGAGTTGGCACGTGGCTGGCTGAGTGCTATGGGTAACGGCATGCACGGTCTAGTCTATGGGGTGATGCTGATTGTTGTTGTGCTGGTGATTCCTCGCGGCTTAGCGGGTGCTTTCGGGCCGATGGTCGAAAAATTGCTCAATCGCTTGCCCTATCTGGGTACGCGTCCAGCCAAAGCGGAAGCGGAAGACGTTTCCTCTGAAAAACATGTTCTTGATCGCAGCACACCGGTGCTGAAAGCAGAGAATCTGTTTAAAAATTTCGGTGGCTTGCGGGCGACAAACGATGTGTCGTTGACGCTTTATCGCAATGAAATCCTGGGCATGATCGGGCCTAACGGAGCAGGGAAGACGACTGTATTCAATCTGCTGTCGGGCTTTCTGGCGCAGGATAAAGGCACGATTACGTTGCTTGACCGTAGCGGGACATGGGTCAAGTGCACGACGCCGAATGAGTTGGCACATAAAGGGATGGGGCGTACGTTCCAGATCGCCAAGCCATTTACGGGGCTGACGGTACTTGAAAATATCATGCTCGGTGCGTTCATTCGTACTTCTAGTCGAGACGAGGCTGAGCGAATTGCCTTGCGGGTTGCCAAGCAAACGGATCTGGAGAGCGCTCTGGGAACGGAGGCTCGTAATTTGACAGTGGGTGGTATGAAGCGGTTGGAAATCGCCCGTGCCCTTGCCACAGATCCCAAGGTATTGCTGCTTGACGAGGTAATGGCTGGTTTGAATCCGACTGACATCGAGAAAGCGATTCAGATGATCCGTCGCATTCGGGATTCGGGGGTATCGATCTTGCTGATTGAACACATGATGCAGGCCACGATGGCGCTGTCTGATCGAATTATTGTGATTAACGAGGGTGCTGTACTGGTTAGTGGCCCACCGCAGGAGGTTGTCGAAAACCCTGCTGTGATCGAAGCGTACCTGGGCAAGGATTACAACGATGCTTAAAGTAACAAACTTGACGTCTGGGTACGGCAAAACCCAAGTACTAAATCGCCTGAACTTTGAAGTCAATGCGGGAGAGATCGTCACCGTGATCGGTGCCAATGGTGCAGGTAAGACCACGACACTGAAAGCGCTTTGCGGTGCTATTCCCGTGACGGAAGGTACGGTTGAGTTCGAGGGTGTCGATCTGACGAATCATACGGCCGCGCAAATTGTCGATGCCGGTATTACGATGATTCCTGAAGGGCGTCAGCTTTTCCCGAGCTTTACCGTGAAAGACAATCTCCTGATGGGGTCTTACAAACGTGCTGCTCGTCCCATTGTGAAAGACAAGCTGGATGAAGTGCTGCAGATTTTTCCGCGCGTCAAAGAGCGTTTGTCGCAGTTTGCGGGTTCGTTGTCGGGCGGAGAGCAGCAGATGGTTGCCATCGCCCGCGGTATGATGGCGGATCCAAAATTACTGGTATTTGACGAGCCCTCGCTTGGCTTGTCCCCCTTGTTAGTACAGCAGATGTTCGACGTTATTCGCAACGTGACGTCACACGGTGTGACCGTATTACTGGTTGAGCAAAACGTGTTCCGAACGCTGCGTCTGGCCGATCGCGGTTACGTGCTGGAAAACGGCACCATTGTTCGTGCGGGCACTGGCCAGGAACTCTTAAATGACCCCCATGTCAAGCGCGCCTATTTAGGACATTGATATGACATTATCAAAGGATTATCAGATGGCTGCAACATTCAGATTTGTCGATCATGGAGAGGGCGGCGGCCCGGAAGTTTTGCATATCGCCGAGCGTGCACGTCAGGCACCGACAGGCCGGCAAGTCGAAATCGAAGTGGCCTATGCCGGCGTTAATCGCCCCGAGGTATTACAGCGGGCAGGATTGTACGCGCCACCGCCTCAAGCCTCACCTTATCTGGGTTTAGAGGTGTCCGGCACCATTGTGGCCGTGGGTCCGGACGTCACCGGTAAAAAAGTAGGTGATCTGGTTTGTGCCTTAACGGCAGGCGCTGGGTACGCTGAGTACTGTCTCGTGGATGAACGGCATTGCCTGCCTGTGCCCAAAGGCGTTGATCTGCGCTCTGCTGCATGCATCCCTGAAAACTACTTTACAGTGTGGACGAATGTTTTTGAGCGCGGTGCACTCAAAGCAGGGGAGACCATTCTGATTCACGGCGGCTCTAGCGGTATCGGTTTGACAGCGATTCAACTGGCGCAGGCATTTGGCGCGACCGTCTGGACAACCGTGGGCAACCAGGCAAAAGCGGATGCCTGCAAGCAGGCGGGCGCTACACGCACTATCCTGTATCGGGACGAGGACTTCGAGGCTGTTGTCAAAGCAGAGACGCAGGGCCGTGGTGTCGATGTTATTCTGGATATGGTCGGTGACGATTACATCAACAAAAACATTCGCAGTCTGGCGATCGATGGTCGCCTGGTGCAAATTGCATTCTTAAACGGGAGCAAAACCAGCATTGATGCCATGCCCGTCATGACCAAGCGACTGACCTTCACTGGCTCGACGCTACGCCCGCGTTCCGACGAAGACAAGGGTAAGATTGCTGCCGCCCTGATCGAGAATGTGGTGCCGCTGATGGAACAAGGTAAATGCCTGCCTGTCATTCATGCCGAGTTTCCATTGGCTGATGCCACGCAAGCGCATACCCTCATGGAAAGCAGCCAGCATATTGGCAAAATTGTACTGAAGGTGCACGAATGACGATGGCACTGACCGGCAAAACAGCCATCGTAACGGGTGCAGTAGGGGGGATCGGTGCAGCGATTGTTCGCACCTTCCTCGCGCAAGGTGCACAGGTGGGCATGATTGATGTTGATCAGGCCCGCGGACATGCGTTTGCCAGCCAGCTTGCTGCCGAAGGGCACAAGGTAGCCTTCGTGGATGCGGATGTGTCCAGTTTCGAGGCTTGCCAACGTGCCTATGAAGGGATCACCGCTGAATTGGGCGGTGCCGACATTCTGGTCAACAACGTAGGCATTTCGCCCAAGACCAATGGTCGTGCATTGCGGGTGTATGAGATGCCGCCTGCTGAGTGGGACAAGGTTGTCGACGTCAATCTCAATAGTGTGTTTTATATGACGCACCTGGCAACGCCGCATATGGTTCAGCAACGTGCAGGTCGAGTCATTAATATGTCCTCGGTTGCGGGCAAAGCCTACTGCGACATTGTTGCTGCCCACTACGCGGCGACTAAAGCCGGGCTGTTGGGATTGACGCGTCATTGGGCGGCGGAGTTGGGCGAGTTTGATATTACGGTTAATGGGCTGGCACCGGGTCGTATCAGCACGCCGTTGCTCAAATCAGTCCCTCAGGAGATCAATGATGCGGTGACGCGTGTGACCTCGCTAGGGCGCTTAGGTACCCCGGAAGAGGTGGCCGATGCCTGTCTTTTCTTCGCTTCCGATCAAGCCCGATTCGTGACGGGACAAGTGCTCGATGTCGCGGGCGGCTGGCTTATGACATAACAGCGCATCAAAGCGCAGCTATCGACCTCCAGCAGGGCATCCCCAACCTTTATGGGTGATGCCCTTGTTCTATTTGATTTGCTGAGCGTTTTGCGACTAGCCTGCGTGTCGCAGTAACGCAGCGCTAAGATCCGCTACGCTGAGTTTGTAGTCAAAATTGGCTGCGTGTTTCGCTTTGAGCGTCAGCGCCGCGGCCTCCTGAATCTGGGCGGGATCA
>NZ_JBQEAU010000052.1:0-15749 GCF_052108595.1 Advenella sp. | reverse complement strand
TACCATTGCCTGAGTTCGGCGAGCGTATCGTCCGCGCGATTTTCCAAATCGAGTTGGATCAGCAAACCCACCGCCACTTGCAAACCATGCAGCGCAGGGCCAACGCCCGTGATGTGTGGCAGCCCGCGCGTTAAGGCGTGTGCCAGCGAGAGTCCGCCACTTTCAAAGCCCAGGCCACTCATCAGGATCAACGCTTCGACCGTGCGCTCGAAAGCCGGCGTAGGCACGCCTGTACCGGCGGCTTCGAGCGCAGCCTCACCAAATTTAAGCAGCGTCCTGGCGCATCCATCAGCAATCAATTGTGCCGTCGCCGTTGGGCGGGCATCAAATATATTTCTGCCGTCATTGCGGGCACACTGGGCGGCTTCAAATTTCTTGGAGATCGCATCACCCAAGCCGGCGCGGAAGAAATGCGCGGGGGCTGTGGCAATGAGTGCGGTGTCGACAAGAACCATGGTTGGATTGAACAGCATATGTTCGACTGCGACCAAGTGATGATGCGCGTCATACAAAACGTAGTTCTTGCTGGTGGGCGCATCGTTAGAGGCGACCGTCGGCACGGTAATCAGATGGCAATGCATGGCCCGGGCAACGGCTTTGCCCGCGTCCAGCGATTTGCCACCGCCGACGGCAATCACGAGGGTCGGGGCGACGTCGGCCGCCTGCTTGCATAAGGATACAACGACCTCCGGCGTAAGATCGCTATTGAGCACCATGTCGTGCAGGGTCACGCCATGCGCGCTGCATAGCGCATGGAGCTTGTCACCCATCAGGCCATGTACGTAACCATCAATAATCAATGCGGCCTGGCTCCCGAACAGGGCAGCCGATTGGCCGAGCACCTCAATAGCGTCCGGGCCTTGTATATAGCGGCTCGGGCTTCCAAATACGCGCAACATGTTGTCTCCTCACTTGCGTAATCGTTTGGCCTGTACGGCCGGTTTTTGCTCTTGCTCTTTTTCTTTCTCGACCAGCCAGTCGAACATGATCTTGCCGCCCCACATCAGATCGTCCTGGATGGCTCTGGTGGCTGCGGCCGAGTCGCGCGCTTCAAATGCGGCCAGCACGGCTTCGTGACGATGGTGATCGCTGGAATAATCCAATCCTGCTGTCTTGATGTGAAAAATCTTCAGGATGGGTCCGGTCACGACCCAGAACGCTTCTACGGTCGCTTGCAGTGTAGGCATGCCGCTTGCTTCAAGAATGGCGAAGTGAAATTTGCGATTCAAGTAGCTGGCGCGTTTTGGATCAGAGGCTGTGTGTGCGATGAAATCACGTTGCAAGGCGATGAGGGCATCAAGCTGCTTGCGGGTGATTTTTTTTGCCGCTTCTGATGCGGCCAGGCCTTCAAGGTGAAAACGAATCTGTTGTATTTCCCACAATTTTTCCGAACTCACGTAGGGGACATAGACCGAGGTAGCGGCCTGCATCTCCAGACCCTGTTCGCTGATTAAGCGAAAGATCGCTTCGCGAACTGGGGTGATTGAAACCCCCAATGCTTGCGCCAGCTCTCCTATGATCAGGCGGTCACCTGGCTCGTACTGTCCATCGATCAACGCACTGCGGATTTCGTTGTAGACCCGGACAGACAGATTTTCTTTTTTAATGGGTTTGAGATTAGACATGTCGTAAGTTTGCTGTGACTTGATGCGGACGCGATAAAGAATTTTATCTTGTCGTTGTCACAAAGCGCCAGATTGGCTATATTATATATCATATATTTTAAACAACAAGGACAGCGTTATGCCGCATGAGCCTCAGACTTTGACCGTGGAGGAGATCCAGGTCTTACGTGACAAAGCCCGCTTTGTACGTCTAGAAACGATCCGTTTGATCGAAATCGCAAAGATCGGGCACTACAGCTCGGTCTTTTCCTGCGCCGAGATATTTGCGGCGCTGTATTACGACGTCATGAACATCAGGCGGGGTGAGCCCGCCTGGCCTGAACGTGACCGATTCCTGATGGGAAAGGGGCATGCCGCCGTTGGCCTGTTCCCCATCTTGGCTGATCACGACTTCATTCCCGCATCACTGCTCAATGGCTATACCCGACTGGGTAGCCCGTTGGGCGATCATCCCGACATGACCAAGGTGCCTGGCGTTGATTTCAGCTCAGGCTCTATTGGCCACGCCTTATCCAATGGTGTTGGGATGGCGGTCGGAGGACGACTTAACAAGCAGGATTTCAACGTCTTCGTCATGCTGGGCGATGGTGAAATGCAAGAGGGCCAGGTGTGGGAGGCCGCGTTGTTTGCGGCTCACAACAAACTGAGCAAGTTGATTGCCATTGTTGATCGCAACGGTTTTCAGCTCGACGGTAAAGTGGATGACGTGATGGGCGTCGAGTCGTTAAAGGAAAAATGGGCTGCGTTTGGCTGGGAGGTGCACGAAGTCGACGGCCATAACCTGCAAGATTTAACGACCTTGCTGCGTACCCTGAAAGCCGACAAGCAGCGCGAAAAACCCGCCTGCATCATCGCCAAGACCGTCAAAGGAAAGGGCGTCTCTTTTATGGAGACCGAGCCAGGTTGGCATTTGGGTTATCTCGCTCCAGACGACGCAACCGCCGCCATCGAAGAAATTATGAGCCGGGAGATCTAACATGACTGCATCACACCTGTCCGCAGACGCGGGCGCTCATACCGCACAAATTACGTCCTCTGATTCGTGGCAGTATCGCGCTCTGAATGCCGTCAACCCTGGTCTGAACTATTTGTCAGAGGGGTTAATTGCACTGGCCGATGCCGGTCACCCTGTTGTGGCCGGGTCTGCTGATTTACAGTATTCCAACGGCCTCAATCGTTTTGCTGCCGCGTTTCCTGAGCGTTACGTGCAGTTTGGTATCTCTGAACAAAACATGGTGTCTGCCGCTGCCGGGTTGGCGACTTGCGGACATATGCCGTTTGTCGCCACCTTTGCGTCGTTCATGGGACTGCTGTGCTGCGAACAAATTCGCATGGATGTAGCCTATACGCAATTGCCGGTCAGGCTTATCGGCCACCACACTGGTATTAGCCTGGGTTTTTATGGTACGTCACACCATGCGACCGAGGATATTTCCACGATGCGTGCGATTGCCGGCTTGACGGTGGTGTCGCCCGCTGATGGCCCACAACTGGCCGCAGCGATCAAGGCGTCGGCGTCATGGCCAGAGCCCATTTATTTCCGTATTGGTCGTGGCCGCGACCCGCAGGTGTATGCTGACGGTACGCCCTTTGAATTCGGTTGTGCCATTGTTCATTCGGAAGGTACTGACTTAACACTCATTGCTTGCGGTATTACCGTGCATGCGGCGCTTGCAGCCGCAACGGCATTAACGGCGGCTGGTTATTCCGTCGGCGTGATTGACATGCCGACGATCAAGCCGCTGGACCGTGACGCAGTCATCAAAGCGGCCACGCAGTCTACATTATTGATCACGGCCGAAGAGCATAATGTGCTGGGTGGGCTGGGGTCAGCCGTTGCCGAAGTCCTGGCCGATGAGGGAACGGGTACGCGCCTATTCCGTCACGGTATTAACGATGAATACAGTTTAATTGCGCCGCCAAATACGCTTTACGCGCATTACAAACTGGATGCGGCCGGTATTGAACAGGTGGCTCTCGAGCAATTGCGCAAGCGCTAATTTGTAAGGAATACAGATCATGAAAGAAATTACCGGTACCACCAAGCTGATTGGCATTTTGGCCGATCCTATTCATCACGTAAAAACGCCACAGCGCATGAATGAACATTTGTCGACTGTGGGTTATGACGGCGTGTTGGTGCCCATGCATACCAAACCCGCTCACCTGGCCGCTACGGTTAACGGTCTGCGTAACCTGGAAAATCTGCTTGGCGTGATCGTGACCGTACCGCACAAGACGGCGGTGCTGGCATTGTGCGACGATGCCTCTGAGGCTACCCGGCTTATCGGTGCCGCCAATGTGGTACGTCGCGAGGCCGATGGCCGATTGGTGGCCACGATGCTCGATGGTGAGGGTTTCGTGCGTGGCCTGAAGGACGCGGGCAGAGCGATCAAAGGTAAATCGGCCTATCTGGCGGGAGCGGGCGGGGCGGCGAATGCGATCGGTTTCGCGCTCGTGCAGGCCGGGGTATCGCAACTGACCATCGCCAATCGCACCACCGCACGCGCACAGGATCTGCTGGAACGAATCAAATCGCTTTATCCCGATGCCGTGGTGCGTGTTGGCACGGCCGATCCGTCGGGTCACGATCTGGTTGTTAATGCCACATCCCTGGGTTTAGCCGAGGGCGATCCACTGCCGCTTGATACGTCAAAACTGGAACCGACACAGCTGGTATGCGAAATTATCATGCAGCCTGCCGACACCGCCTTGCTCAAGGCAGCGCAAGCCAAAGGTTGTGCTATTCACAACGGTGCCCCGATGCTGGCCGGTCAGATTGCACTGATGGCTGAGTTTCTGGGCGTGGATGCTGAGTAACGGGTATGAACGAGAACAGGGCAGATTACGACTTCATCATTGCTGGTGGCGGCACGGCGGGGTGTATTCTTGCCAACCGCCTGACTGCTGATGGTAAATATCGTGTGTTGTTGCTGGAAGCGGGGAACGACGCTAACAGCATGTGGATTTCGATCCCGGCGGGCTTTAGTAAGTTGCTCACCAATCCAGTATTTAACTGGCGCTTTCAAACCGAGCCCGAGCCTAATACGCACGACCGCGTGATTTCCGTGCCCAGGGGGAAAGGCCTGGGTGGTTCGACGCTGATTAACGGCATGATCTACGTGCGCGGTCAGCCCCAAGACTACGACGGCTGGGCTGCTGCGGGCGCACATGGGTGGGCCTTCAAGGACGTTGAGAAGTACTTTATCAAGCTTGAAAATTACGAGAAAGGCGGTGCAGGACGCGGCACGCAGGGGCCGATGCATCTTGAAGAGGTCAAAGAGCGCTTTCCGGTATCCGATGCATTTCTGGAAGCCGCGCGTGAAGACGGGCACCCTTTAAATTCAGATTACAACAGTGGTGATCAAGAAGGCGTGGGCTATTATCAGGTGCTGCAACATCGTGGTCAACGGTGGAGCGCATTCAATGGTTATCTGAAACCCGCGGTGTCACGCTCTAATCTACAGGTCATCAGTGGCGCGCATGTCGAGCGGCTGATTTTCGAGGGCAAGCGTTGCGTCGGGCTGGTGTATCGTCGTGCTGGGCAAACGATTGAAGTTCGGGCCGGGCGTGAAACCCTTCTTTGTTTAGGGTCGATACAGACGCCTCAGCTGCTTGAGCTGTCAGGTGTGGGCAACCCTGATTTATTGAAATCCTATGGCATCAATGTGGTGCATTCGCTGCCGGCGGTGGGGGAAAACTACATCGATCACTTTGCCACGCGTATGAACTGGCGCGTCAAAAATACCGTGACCTTAAATGAGATGTCACGCGGCTGGCGACTGGCGCAACAGGTAGCACGCTACTATACGCGCCGCAAGGGTATCCTGACGCTCGGCACGGGCCTTGTGCACGGCTTTATCAAAACGAATCCTCAATTGGCGCGCCCCGACGTGCAGTATTTTTTCGTGCATGCCAGTTATGCGAATGCCGCTGAACGCATTTTGGACCACGCGCCTGGCATGACGATTGGTGTAGCGCAGCTGCGGCCACAGTCTGTCGGGGCGATTCATATCAAGTCACCGGATCCGATGACGCCACCGGCTATTCGGCCTAATTTCCTGAGTACAGGCGTTGATTGTGAGTCGCTTGTGCGGGGTATGCAGATCGCACGACGTATTGTTGAGCAGCCTGCGTTGCGGCCTTATGTCGACAATGAAATGAGTCCGGGAAAGACGGTCGACACGTTCGATCAATGGCTGGATTTCGCCCGGCATAACGGACAAACGATTTATCACCCCATTGGTACCTGTCGAATGGGCTCTGATCCCGATGCGGTTACCGATCTGCGTCTGCGTGTGAATGGATTGTCTGGTCTGCGTGTGATCGATGCCTCAGTGATGCCTGCGATGGTCTCAGGTAATACTCAGGGAGCTGTGATGATGATCGCGGAGAAAGGGGCAGATATGGTATTGGAGGATGCGGTTTCTGAGATGCGCGGGTAGGGTGATATGCCGCACTTGTCAGGTTAGCGTGAACGTAAGGACGTGCCTTTCAACGGTTGGGGCGATATGCTGCATGGTTTATGCATCGCATCGCCCCCGTTGCTTTACGTGGATATCGCTCTATCTATGGCCAGGCAGCCCAAAAGCCTTAGGCAGCCAATAGCTCATCCCACCGCTGAAACATAAAATCCCTCGGTGTGTCATTGAGCGACGAGCCACCATATCCTGCAGTGTGAAGTACAAAGCGTACGCCGGCATCGCGTGCGCATTCTGCATCGACCGAGGTGTCGCCAAAATACAGGCATTGCTCAGGCTTTAGGCCTAACATACGGATTGTTTCCAGTAGGGGGACGGGAGATGGCTTCGCCTGACTCCAGGAGTCGGAGCCGCTGATGTAGTCAAACAATCCATGAATACCCATTTTGTGGGTCGCGGACACCGCGCTTTCGTAGATCTTGTTGGTACAGATGCCCATAGGGAGAGCGGCATCGCGACATGCTTCCAACACGTCCTGAGCACCTGCATAGACAGAGGTGTTCATATGATCCAAAGCCGCGTAATTTTGCACAAAGCGGGTTTTTAGAGATTCAAAATCTGCGGGTACCTGCCACCCCATGTCGGCGATAATACTTCGCATGATACCGTCACGTGTGCCATGCAGGTCATCAGGAAAATAGTCGGACGGTAGCTGGTCCAGTCCGGCCTGCTCGAACGTCAGGCGCATGCCCTGAATGATGTCTGGCGCGCTATCGATGATGGTGCCGTCCAGGTCGAACACCAGTCCGCGGACGTCGTCCTGCGTCAATAGGGAATGCAGTTTTAAACCTGCCGGGAGTGTATTAAGCACGTTTCAAGAGTCCTGTAGGTGATGCCGTATAAGCGGTCAAAGTGCGCTCCATGTAACGCATGCGCCACGACAGCATTTTTTGCGCATACGTGAGCATGATACCTTGATATGCAGGATCGTTGGCCAGATTGGCAGCTAATATCGTGCAGGTGTAGATTCAATTCAGGAGTGATAGAAAATTCAACACCTGCAAACGATGTTAAGCGGATGCCCCGTCAAAATGCTGGAGCTCAAGCGCATCCAGATCTGCTTCAGGCACACAGCGCAAATTGACGGCATAGCTGCGGGTACCATCGGGCAGCAGCCCACTGGAAAATGACTGGATACCGCAGCGCTGGCAGAATTGATGCTGGATTTTGTGTTTATTGAATTCGTAGGTGTTAAGTAGCTCACTGCCACTATGCAACTCGAATTGCGCTTCTGGTACGAAGGTGAGCAATGAGCCGTTACGCCTGCAAATCGAGCAATTGCAACTGACTGCCTGTTTGGGCAAGTCTGCATTGACTGTAAACGTAACGGCGCTGCATTGGCAGCTTCCCTGATATGACATGTGTTGCTCCTTGTAAACAGCAACCCTCGGCTTAGGCAGACCGCTATGCTCTGCGCGTTCAGTCTGCCTGGCCTGTACTCAGGAGCCGATACGGCGCTGCAGTTGTTCATAAGCCCGTTCAGCGGCTCTTTGCCTGGCCGGGGTTGTGGGAGCCAGGTAATACGAAGAGAAACTGGAATGGTATCGTTTTAACACGGGGCGGGTACGCTTGTCAGTATTGTCATATGCCTGTTTGTAGTCGCGATCCCAATTGCGATTGATCACCCGATAGCATCGCGTCCCTTTCTCGTAGGATTCATGCGTCATGGCTTCGCAGCGGCTCACCGAGGCGGGCGGATATTTATCGGCGAAGGCTGCTGGCGTTGCGGTTATGGCTTTGTCCGACTCCAGTTCCTGTGCGGTGAACTCAGCATAGGGATCACTCTGGCTAAACGAGCAGGCTGCCAAAAAAATCAAGGCTGTGATAACGGCTGTCTTTTTCACTATTGAAGTCATGTTCGAATTTTCCTGAAGCAAGAAACGTTAGCTAGAGAGGGGAACCCGCCTGCGCAAAAGTATATACAACTTTAGAATTGATACAAAGAGAAATATTATGAATGAAATGTGAGCTGGGGTGGCCTATGACAAAAGGTTTTTCAGGCATGCGATGGCATTGTCGCCATTGCATGGGTCGCAGTCTGTGTGACGGGCGAGCCAGAGAGGAAGTCAGGGCGGAAAAAGTCAAGGGGGTAACCAGGGGGTAATCGGAGGGTAATCAGAGGGTAATCAGAGGGTAGTCTGAGGGTAGTCAGCGCATAAAAATAGCCGCCGTTCAGATCGGCGGCTATTGCAGGGTTGCCAGTCAAACGAAAAACTGCGCATGGTTTCTTGCAAGTGCATTATCCTGTTCTTCACAGGAAAATGCGTTACCTGTTATTTGACGATGGCTTCAATCTGGACAAGTATTTTGACTTCATCGGGAATGCCCATGTCGATACCCCAGTTCATGCCCCATTCTGAGCGTTTGATTGTGGTTTCGAAATCGCCACCGCAGATGTTCTTTTTCAGAACGGGCTGGAAATAGCAATTGTAATTGGTATTTTTCAACGTCACCGGATGAGTCTGGCCCAGCAGGGTAAGGTCGCCACCTACCGTGGCGAGTTTGTCACTCTTGTATTCAAACGACTTCCCGGCAAACGTGATTTCAGGATATTTTTCGGCGTTGAAAAAATCGGCAGACTTCAAATGATCATCAAAATCCTTGGTGCCTGAATTGACCGATCCGGCCTTTATTTTTATATCGGCGTTTCCCTTGTTTTGCTTGGCATCAGCGGCAATGGTGCCTTGGACGTCATCAAAGCGAATGCGCAGTGTCGAAGTCTTAAAATGCATGACCTCCACGGTCACAAATGTGTGGGTCGGTTCCACTTCATAGTTTGCCGTTTCAGCATGGACCGTGCCAGCTATGCCGCAGAGCAGGGCAGCGGAAATAGCAGCGTTACGTAATACAAAGGTCATTCAATATACTCCCGAAAAAAAAGTGATGGCAAGGCGATACACTGATGCCTGGCGTGCGAATCATCTTGATAATTTATCATGAATTTATTCAGTACTCTGTAAGTAATGGCATGCCCTCGGTATTCTTCATTTTCGTCATGAAGGCAAATCCAAAATGCAACCGGTTACCGTGCTCGACGAACTTTGTTGGGTGTACAACCAATACCGGGCCACTACGTGCTGTAACAAAGGCAGTACCAGGCGTGTTTTATGGCACAATGCCTTGTTTGTCCGGTTTGGCGTGCTGATTGGGGATTGGCCGTCTGGGCGCTTTCCAGCACATCCAGCACTTCAACCGCATGCAGGCAACGCAAGAACAAGCATAAAAGTCGTTTGGCCGGCGATAAACAGCAGCATATGCAATCTAAGGAAATTGAATAAATGAATACCGAACAGACCGAGAGCAGCACTCAGGGGTTGAGCCAAATCCTGCCTGATGGCGAGCAAACGGCTGTCTGGCATTCCGAAGCCGGCTTCGCTGCGCCAACCTCTCTGGAGTATGCCGACGATACAATGCGGGCCGATCAGGCCTTGAAAAAAATGCGTAATGGCATCGGTTTGCTGTGGCGGGGTGATTTCCAGAATGGCAGGCAATTGCTGCAGGCTTTGGGGCGTCGTCTGGACCGAAAGACCAAAGCCGATCATGGCGCTGAGCCTATTGCGGCGCGTTTTCATCGATACCGGATGCAGCAGGCGCAGCGGGCGCGCCTGCTGGGTCTGCTGCTTATCCGGCTCGAATCTGACAATGCGATTGCACTACGCAGGGCGCCGGCCTGGGAGCAGGCGATGCTGCAGGTGTACGGGTCAGAGCATCCGCCCATGCTGGTGTCGTTAAGAGAATTACTTGGCGTTGTCGGTGCGTATGAATGGCGCCGCAAAGGGGTGCTCATCGCCGACTGTGATTTTCGGATTCATCCGCACTATGGCGTATTCTCTCCCTCGCGCGCCGAGTATCTTGCATTGCTCATGCAGGCGCCATTGCCGGACAACTACCGCAGTGCAGTCGATATTGGTACCGGCACGGGCGTGTTGTCTGTCCTGCTGGCCAAACGAGGCATTACGCGGATTATTGCCACCGATTCGTCGCCGCGTGCAGTGGCCTGCGCGCAGGACAATGTGGACAGGCTCGGATTAGCCGATCAGGTGACCGTGCAGGAAGTTGAGTTTTTCCCCGAGGGCTGCGCCGATCTGCTGGTGTGCAATCCGCCCTGGTTACCAGGCAAGGTCACTTCATCGCTGGATGCGGCCGTCTATGACCCGAACGAACAGATGCTGAAAGGTTTTCTGCAAAAAGCGCGACAACATCTGAAGCCGGGTGGCCAGATCTGGCTGATCATGTCTGACCTTGCCCAGTTACTGGGCTTGCGTGCGGCGCACGAGTTGACACAGCTGTTTCGTGATAATGATCTGCGCGTGCTTGCCGTTTATGAAGCCAAGCCGACTCACGCCCGTGCCGGTGATCGTTCAGACCCGTTACATGAGGCACGCGCGCAAGAGACGACATCGCTATGGTGTCTGGCGCCTATTGACACTGAAAATTGATGAAGTACGTGTCTTCTGGCGTGCCAGTTCCAGTGGGATTATGTTGTGAAATATTGACAGGTTTCTGGTAGCCGCAAGTTTTTTGGGCGGTCTGCATGCACATTTCCCAGTTCGGTGGCGTTTTCGCATCGGGTGAACATTTGACGCCATAATTGCCGCGATCTGTCACGTCAAGCCCACTGGATGCACAACCGGCCAGCACGATAGGAACAAGAAGCAATAGCATTTTTTTCATTCACGAACTCCTGTTGGGGCTGTATTGTCTAGTGGCTGTATTGTATCGGATTATTAATCACGCACTTTTATTTTAATTAAATTCAGTTATAGTAGTAGAACAATATCCTGTAACGTATTGAATTGAACGTCTGTATTTGCCCCATTGTGGGAAGTGATATGTTTGATTTGTATGCATTCCGTTACATTCAAGTGTGATTCTGTTGTTATGATGAGAGTCGTATAAGTTTTGTTTATGTCTTTTAAAGGGGTACTTCTATGAAAAAATTTCTCGTTCCCGCTATGATCGTTCTCGCCACTGCAGCAACAGTAAACGTACACGCTGCTACGCCATCTGACAATCTGTCCCGGCATGCGTTGGGCGAGGCAAAGGATACCCGCTCGGCCTGGGCCAAATCTCAGGATATGTATGTTGAGCCCACACTGCGCATGACAGAGACAACTGTGCCAGTCACGCCGGAGCAAGCTCAGCAGCAAAACTTACCAGTTCAGACAGTTCCTGCTGGCACCGTTCCACCTACAGGCACCACCACGACAACAGTGATTGGCCCTGACGGTCAGCCTGTTTCTCAGCCGGCGCAGCCAATGCAGCAGCCTGCTCAGCCAGCTGCGCCAGGCCAGCCAGTACCAATGCAGCAAGGTACCAGTGGCGCACCTGTTCAGGATCTGTCTCGTCCACAGCCCTGATGGCTTGTGGCTTGTCACTATAACGCCGCTTGGCTATATGGGGATGATCCACTGATATAGATAGCGCGCATTATTATTGCCGTTGTTTATGCCATCATGAGGATCTGCCTGCTACTGGCTACACGAAAACCGATAACGTTGCTGCGTTATCGGTTTTTTTGTTCTAATCGCGCACTGATTCAGTTGTGGACTTTGTACGCGCAGTGCCTGCAACAGGCGCGACAATTGCGCATTCAGTTTGATTACTATACGCGGTGTCAATGAAGGGCGAAAACAACGAATACGGGACAGGGATACTGTCTGGCGCCCACCTGGCGACCCATTGACGATTGGCGCTGCCATTCTGGCAACGACACCCGATATATACAGCGCGGCATCCGAAGCGGCTGATAAATACCAGGGGATAAAAACGTCCGCATATGACCCCGTTAACGCTTTGCATTCATTAATCTGTTGGCATTCGCTTGGTATAAGCGCAGACACCGAATGCAGCCATTGAAAATGACAACCAACGACAGTCCGGCAGCGTTACTGACACGCTATGCCGATTTGTTCGACAGTATTGAAAGCACGCCATTGACGCCAGAGCAACGTCAGGCGTGTATCTCGAATGCGCCAGCGACACTTGTTCTGGCCGGCGCCGGAACGGGCAAGACCAGCACGCTGACCGGGCGCGCGGCGTTTCTCATGGCGCATGGGTTGGCTAAGCCTGGCGATATTCTCTGCCTGGCGTTTGCCCGTGAAGCAGCGCTGGAAATTGATGATCGGTTGCAACGCCGGCTTGCTGCGCGCTGGCCGATACAGGGCTTTGCAGCAAGCACTTTTCATAGTCTGGGTTTGCGTATCGTACGCGAAGTCGAAGGCAGCGCGCCTGTGCTGACCGAACTGTGCGGTAACCGGCAAAAACTGCTTGCGTTTATTCACGAGCAAATGCTGCAGTTGACAGCGCGCTCGGCCGACTTTGCCGGCGTGCTGTTTGAGTATTTTGCAATGATTGAACCTGAGCTTGCATTGTCATGCGAATTTGCCAAGCGCAGCAGTTATCAGGCCGAGTATTCGGCCCACCTTTTACAGGCTGTTCGGGGTCAAGTCGTACGTTGTCCATTTGATTGCCTGGTGGCCAATGCGCTGTGCTTGATGGGTATTGAGTATGACTATCGAAAACATTATCCTCATCCCGTATTTCTGGCCAGGCGCCGCCCATACCAGAGTACTTTTTATCTGCCAGATACAGACGTTTATGTTGATGTGTTCGATTGCCCGAGACCGACCAGCGCGAAATGTGCCACTGTTGCGCTGGCGAGCCGGCTTGCCCGCATTCATCGTCAATATGGCACTCGTCATATCATTCTTTGGGAAGCGCCAGGCTATGTGCTCGACATCTGGCAATTGGTTAAGCTGCTAAGCCGCAAGTTTATTGAGTGTGGTATACCAGCGTGGCCGGACAGGGCCGATGCTGCTCAGAGCGGCGTTCAGAATAATCGGGTATCGCATAATCACGGCAGGGCAGACAGGTATCGTGCTTGCCTGCGACCGCTGGTCGGCACTGCGCGTTGGTCTTCGCTGCTGGACGCGCTAGCCACTGTGCTGCCGCTATACCTTCAATGGCAGGCGCAGACGGTTACGGACACAAAGCGTGCCCAATTGAAGCACGCGTGGGAACGGCGCCGCATTGCGAATATCACTGCATTGGTGCAGCCGCTGGCGCAGGCCTATAAAGCGCGTTTGCATACGCATGGTCAAATTGATTTTGACGATATGATCGCCCGGGCAACGCAGTATGTCGCCACCGGTCGCTTTGTTGTTCCCTGGCGTGACATACTGATTGATGAATTCCAGGATATCTCGCTGCCGCGTTTTGCGCTGATTGCTGCCATGTTGCGGCAGCGGCCAGGTCTGCGACTTTTTTGCGTGGGTGACGACTGGCAGGCCATCTATCGTTTTGCAGGCAGTGAGATCCGATACAGCACGCAATTTTCTGACTATGTTCATCCTCAGGCCCGCATCGTGCCCTTGAGCTGCACCTTCCGATTCAATCAGGCATTGTGCGACATCAGCAGCCAGTTCCTGATGAAAAACCCGTTCCAGAATCGCAAGCAGTTGTTCGCCGCATGTAATGACATGCGGCCGGTGGTGACTGTCGCTCGGCAGGAGGACGGCCTGGCGGTTATTTTATCAATGCTGCAGCACGCGGTGCAGCAGCTCGCAGATGCAGATCACGACTCCGGTCACACAGCCAAGGCGCTTGTTCAGCGAGTTTGTGCTGCGTCAGTCTTGCTGGCGGCTGGCGTCAAGAGAACGACTCGGATCGCGGCGCGCGCCGGCTTTGCGGCGGTGCTGACCAGGTTATTGTCGGCAGCCGTTGCCATCGACTCAGTCGATCCTTCTACCGGTTCAACGACAACCATGGAGACCGACGCTTGTCGTCGAGAACCGCTTTCGGTACCCAAGGCCTCGGTGCTTATTTTGGCGCGGTTTGCGCATCTGCTGCCGGATGGCGACAGGCTGTACGCGTACGCTGTGCGCTATCCTGATTTGCAGATCAGCGTCAGCACCGTGCATGCATCCAAGGGACTGGAGGCTGACTATGTATTGATTCTGAATATGGAGAAGGGGGATTACGGCTTTCCTTCAGGCAGGCGATCAGACCTTGTGATTGAACGCTTTTTGCCGCAGCCGGAGGGCTTTGAGCACGCCGATGAGCGGCGGCTGTTCTATGTCGCGCTGACGCGCGCCAGAAAGCATGTGTGGCTGCTGGTGCCACAAGACAAAAAAAATATATCGGTATTCGTGACGGAATTGCTGCAGGATAATAAAGCCGTGGTCCGCCGCTTTGGTTTACGCCGTGCAGGAAGAGGTACCTGCCGGAGAGCGAACAGGCCCTCTGGCGGCGCAAGCGCATCAAACATCCCAGATAAAACGGCTTGCGGCCCACGGCCTGGCTGGCGCTTGCACACGCGCGGTAGCGCGCTAGCTGATCGGCAGAAACGCCCGATCGCCGGTGTAGTTGATAAAATCAAGCGCTGTATCATAGGCATCGACGTTGGCACAGAAAAAAAGAACCGTATCATCTGAGTCCATATTGGCCAGAATGGATTCCATTTCATCTTCTACCGGTTCCTCTTCAAGGCCCAGGCTGGAGACATGGATCTGGCCGTCCTGCTCAAAACGCGCTTTTGGCAAAATAGCCGGAATCCGGTCAAAGTCTACGTCTTCCACAATTAAATAGATGTCCAGCGCCAGACCGTTGGCTTGCGCCAACACCTGAATGCCGTTATGGATCGCCCGAACTAGGCTTGTTTGTATACCAGGTTCATTCGTCATGATTTATTCAGAAAGCAAAGATGTTGGCGGCGGCGCATCGCTGGGCACGGTCGGTGCACCCTTATAATGGCCTTGGTATACGCCGCAACCGGCCAGGGCGATGAGAAGGGCAGTCAATGCGACAAATTTTTGCATGATAGTTAAAGTACCTGGAATGAGAGCTAGCGGGAATCGCTACAATGCAATTGTAATACGAACTGACCGTCCGGATCCATGACACGAAAAATTGTCCATATTGATATGGACGCATTTTATGCTTCTGTCGAACTGCGTGAAAATCCGCAGCTCAAAGGCTTGCCCGTCGTTGTTGCCTGGGACAGCATTCGTTCGGTGATTGTTGCCGCGTCCTATGAGGCGCGCAAATATGGCTTGAGGTCGGCCATGTCGGTCAGGCGCGCACGCGAACTGTGTCCACATGCAATTTATATCGCCCCCAACTTTACCTTATACCGCGACGTGTCGCGCCAGGTGCGCGGCATTTTTCAGCGGTACACTGACCGGATTGAACCGCTATCGCTAGATGAAGCCTATCTGGACGTCACCGTCAATAACAAGGGTATTGCGTCTGCGACAGAAGTGGCCCGCCGGATACAGGAGGACATTTTCCTTGAGACATCGCTCACCGCGTCTGCTGGGGTGGCGCCCAATAAATTTCTGGCCAAAATTGCGTCGGACTGGAATAAACCCAATGGAATTTGTGTTATTCCGCCATCCAAAGTGATGTCATTTTTGCAGGATCTGCCGCTGGAAAAAATTCCCGGTGTCGGACGGGTGACGCTGGCAAAATTTCATCGGCTGCAAATGAAAACCATTGCAGACTTGCGCCTGCGCAGTGAATGGGAACTGACGCATCATTTCGGACGCTATGGCCGCCGTTTGTACGAACTGGCGCGTGGCATTGATTTGCGAGAAGTCGACACCAATCAGCAATCGCAGCAAATCTCCACAGAAACCACCTT
>NZ_JBQEAU010000051.1:18948-28684 GCF_052108595.1 Advenella sp. | reverse complement strand
TGATCTGGTGATTGAAGCGATCAGTGAAAATCCGCAAGCCAAGCAATCGCTCTATCGGCAAATAGAACCAAAAATGAAAGAAGGGGCCATTCTGGCCACCAACACATCCAGCCTGTCCATTGGGGAACTGCGCAGCGTACTGGTCCGCCCCGAACGTTTTGTCGGTATCCATTTTTTCAATCCGGTGTCACGCATGCCACTGGTAGAAGTGGTGCACGCCGATGGCATCGCCCAGGAAACAGTGGACACCGCCACCGCCTTTGTCGGCAAAATCGGCAAGCTGCCGCTACCGGTCCAGGACACGCCGGGCTTTCTTGTCAACGCCGTACTCGCCCCCTACATGCTGCAAGCCATGCGGTGCATTGACGAAGGCATCGATCCCGAAGTTATCGATACCGCCATGCTGGAGTTCGGCATGCCCATGGGGCCGATCGCGCTAGCCGATACGGTTGGCCTGGATATTGCCATGGCCGCCGGCAAACAGTTGTCCGAAGGCCAGGAGCCGCCGCGCTGCTTGCAGGACAAAATTACACAAGGCAAGCTGGGTGTCAAAAGCGGTGAAGGGTTTTACGTGTGGAAAGACCGCAAGCATGATCAACGCAGCAGCAAAACCATTCCGCAGGGCCTGGCGCAACGCCTGATCAAGCCACTGATAGAGCAGACCGAAAAACAACTTGCGCACAACATCGTGCAGGATGCAGATCTTGCTGATGCCGGCGTGATATTTGGCACTGGGTTTGCACCTTTTACGGGAGGACCCATTCATTACAAACGTAGCAACGGAGGACAATGACAAGACGCAGCGGGGCAGTAAGAATGACCCCCTTATATTACAAATGTGATAAGACTTGACAGCCTGGAGCAATACCAGAGCTATTAAACAAGCAATCACCGGTTTTACACTTAGGATGGACGTATGAAGAGACATACACACAAACTCCAGCAGACGCTTCTGAGCGCAACATTGCTCGGGCTGGGAATATCAAACGTCACAGCGGTGCATGCCGCTGGCTTCAATTTGCTGGAACAGAATGCCAGCGGACTGGGCGTGGCCTACGCGGGCAGTGGTGCCGTGGCAGAAAACGCTTCCACCATTTACTACAACCCGGCCGGCATGACCAACTTGCCCGGCCTGAACATATCCGTGGGTGGCAACTACATTATCCCTTCATTCAAGTTCAGCAATGATCGCAGCTCGCTGCCTGCCGCTTTCGGCACAGCCAACGCCCAGTTCTCCGGCGCTCGGCTGGGCAGCGAGGGCGATAACGCGGGCGGCGGCGCTTTTGTCCCCAATGCCTATGTCTCATGGCAGGTCTCAGATCGTTTGTTCGCCGGCCTGGGCATCGGCGCACCATTCGGTCTAGCGACCGATTATGGTGATGGCTTCATGGGCCGCTATCATTCCAAGAAATTTGAAATCGAAACCATCAATTTCAACCCATCGCTCGCCTACAAGCTGAACGATAGTTGGTCGATTGGCGCAGGAATCAATATCCAGCGCATCAAGGCTGAATATGAGAAGAGCACCGTGGTTGACATGCGCAGCCAGGTTGCCGGCGCGGTTACGCAAAAGTACATCGCTGCCGGCGTTCCTGCACAACAGGCCGCAGCCATGGGCAAGGCTGTGGGCGATCAGTATGGTCCCATCCTGGATGGCGAAGCCAAGGTAAAAATGAATGATACGGCCCTGGGCTGGAATATCGGCGTCATGTTCCACCCCAGCGAAGACACGCGCATCGGCCTGTCCTACCGGTCCCGCATCAAGTACAAAGCCACGGGTGATACCGACGTTGACATTCACCGCCCATCGGCCGCCATGATTGGCGCCATGCCCGCACAGTTGCAGGAAATCTACAGCCTCGTGCCGGGATCGCTGACCACCTCATCCAGCGCCAGCGTGACGCTTCCCGATACGGCACTGCTCAGCGTGTATCAACGCATCAGCCCGCGCTGGGAACTGCTGGGTGACATCCAGTGGACCGGCTGGAGCAGCCTGCCGAAGCTGACCATCAAGAGCGACACCCTGCCCGACGCCGGTCTGGATCTGAAGTTCAAGGACTCTTGGCGCATTGCTGTGGGTGCCATGTATCAAGTGGCGCCACAATGGAAGCTGAAGGCCGGCGTTGCCTGGGACCAGTCTCCGGTACGCTCCGCGGAGCACCGCCCGGCCTCGTTACCGGACAATGACCGCTATTGGCTCTCCGTGGGTGCCCAATATAAGCCTTCGGAAAATACCGCAATCGATGTCGGCTACAGCTATATGTATCTGAAAAAATCGCATGTAGACAACACCAATGACGGCAACCTTGCCCAATACGGTCGTCTAAGCGGCAGCTACAAGTCCCATGGCCATATTTTCGGCCTGCAGGTCTCGCACCGCTTCTGACAAAGCACCGGCTGTCCCGGCTGCAGGATGCATCGTGCATGGTTCGGATCCATTCCGAGCCATGCTCGATGGACTGCACCGCAACAAGAATTATTCGGAGGCAAACAATGAAATTCAATGCATCTTTTCTGGCCACCGCGCTTGTCATTCTGTCGACCCTGGTGCTGGACGCCAACGCCAGGACCGTGGACGGGCACACCGTACCTGACACCCTGCAGGTCGGCAACACACAGCTGGTCCTCAATGGCGCCGGTATTCGCAAGAAGGTGGTATTCGACGTATATCTGGCGGCGTTGTACACTGGTAAAAAAACCGACCAGGCGCAGGCGCTTATCAGCAGTACCGCGCCGCGTGCCATGCGGTTGGTGCTGTTACGCGACATTGACAGCACTGACCTGGCCGATGCATTAAATGAAGGATTGCGAGACAATACCAATACAAGTCAGTGGCAAGCAATACAGCCGTCTGCCCAACAGTTTGCCGGCCTGCTGCTCAAACAGAAAAGCCTTAAACGAGGCAGTGTGATTGACCTGATTTTTTCCGGCTCGCGGGTGTCGGTTTCGGCGCTAGGAGGACAGCAAGGCGCGGTCGATGACGCGGGCTTTGCACAGGCACTGCTTGCAGTATGGCTGGGCAAAGACCCCGCCCAATCGTCGCTGAAGCAGGCGTTGCTTGGTGCGGGTTGACGCTGCGGTCCGGCGTTAGTTTATAGTCCTTTTACTCCTAGGATAAGACATGGAAAAAATCTGGCTAAAAAATTATCCAAAAGGCGTTCCGGCGCAAATCAATATAGACGACTATGCCTCGCTGGCGGAACTGTTCAATGAAAGCTGCAAACGCTATGCCAGCTCGACCGCGTATATCTCCATGGGACAGTCCCTGAGCTATGCGCAGTTGCATGAGGCAGCCCGCCGCTTTGCTGCCTGGCTGCAGGAACAAGGCGCTACGCGGGGCACACGCGTCGCCCTCATGATGCCCAATATCCTGCAATATCCGGTAGCGCTGTTTGGCACACTGTTGGCCGGATGCACTGTGGTCAACTGCAATCCCTTATATACGGCCCGCGAACTGGAACATCAGCTCAAAGACGCCCAGGCAGAGTTCGTCGTCGTCGTGGAAAACTTTGCGCATACGCTTGAAGCGGCCAGACCGGCACTGCCAGACCTGAAGCATGTGGTCGTGACTACGCTGGGGGACATGCTGAGCGCGGTCAAGGGGCTGCTTCTGAATCTGATCGTACGGCATGTGAAGAAGATGGTTCCTGCCTGGTCCCTGCCAGGTCATATTCGCTTTGCCGATATCATGAAGCGCACTACCCCCAACGACTTCAGACCGGTCAGCCTGGATCATTCAGACATGGCGTTCCTGCAATATACCGGGGGCACGACCGGTGTGGCCAAAGGCGCAGTGCTGAGCCACGGCAACCTGGTGGCCAATTTGTGCCAGGCCTACGCCTGGGTCAAACCCTATGCAAAGGGCAATAATAACGATTTTGTGATCACTGCCCTGCCGCTTTATCATATCTTCGCGCTCACTGCCAATTGCCTAACTTTCATCCGGCTGGGCGCAACCAATCTGCTGATTCTGAACCCACGCGATATCCCCGGCTTTATCAAAGAATTGCGCAAATATCCGTTTACCGCATTCACCGGCGTCAACACGCTGTTTAATGCGCTGATGAACAACGCCGATTTCAAATCGGTGTCTTTTGAACATCTGAAGCTGACGCTCGGCGGCGGCATGGCCGTGCAGCGCCCCGTAGCCGAGCGCTGGAAACAAGTGACCGGCAGACCGCTGACGCAGGCTTACGGCCTGACCGAGACTTCGCCGGCGGTCACCATCAATCCATTGGACCTGACTGAATTCAATGGATCGATCGGCTTGCCGGTTCCTTCTACCGAGATTTCGATTCGCGACGACCAGGGCAAGGAGCTGGCCGTCAATGAAACCGGGGAACTGTGCGTCAAGGGACCGCAGGTCATGCGGCAGTACTGGCACAATGAAGCCGAAACCCAGAAGGCCTTTGAGCCTGATGGCTTTTTGCGCACCGGCGACATGGGGTATATCAACGAGGACGGCTATATTTTCCTGGTCGATCGCAAAAAAGAACTGATCATTGTCTCCGGATTCAATGTGTACCCGTCTGAAATCGAAGAAGTGGTGGCTTCTCACCCTGGTGTCAGCGAGGTAGCCGCAATCGGCGCTGAGAACGGTGCATCAGGTGAAGTGGTCAAGATAGTGGTCGTGCGCAAGGATACCTCGCTTACCGAAAAAGCACTGATCGATTTTTGCAGAAACGAGCTGACGGGCTATAAAGTGCCGAAGATTGTTGAGTTCCGTGATGAATTGCCCAAGTCTGCAGTGGGCAAGATTCTCAAGCGCGAGTTAAAACAGGCGCCTGAAAAGGACTGAAAACAGGGACTGAAAATAAAGAAGGTGCGTTTTTGAGAAAGGCTTGAAAACGGCCAGATGCCCGCTCGCCTGACTGGTGCATAAAAGAAGCCCGAAGACAAACCAATCAGTCTTCGGGCTTCTTTGGGCGGGGCCGCCGGGGACCTTGTCATGCCGGCCGGTGGCCACCAGGACGCCTACCGTATTTCCCAGCTTTAACTTTAAGATACCCGGCGTAGCGGCGGTGCAAAGTCGTTGTCTGTATCGCCCGAGCCGTTGGAATTGACTGCTGCCTCGACCGCATCGCGACTTAATTGCGGTGTCAGCATGGCCAGAAAATCGTACACGTAATCACGCAGGAATACCCCACTTTTGAGGCCGATACGGGTAATATGCGTGCCAAAAAGATGTCCTACCGGAATCCCCACAAAACCCGAGTCGCGCCGGGGGTCAAAAGCCACGCCGGCAATGATGCCAATACCCATTTCCACATCGACATAGGTTTTGATCACATCGGCGTCAATGGCTTCCAGAACGATGTCCGGCTTGAGTCCTTTATTGGCAAAAGCCTGATCAATCGACGTGCGGCCCGAAAAAGCCCGATCGTAAGTGATGATGGGAAATTGGGCAATCTGTTCAAGCGACAGGTTTTTTGCCTGCGAGGAAGTCAGTTCTGTCAGCGGGTGATCCGGCTTGACCACCAGGGTATGCTCCCAGCTGTAGCAGGGCAGTGTCGCCAGTCCGCTCACTTCAGACAGGGATTCTGTGGCCAGTGCGATGTCGGCCTGTTCCTGCAACACCATTTGCGCCAGTTGCAACGGGCTGCCTTCAGCCAGGGAAACATGAACCTTGGGAAAGCGGCGCCTAAATTCCGGTATGAACCGGGGCAGAAAATAGCGCGCCTGCGTATGCGTACATGCAATGACCAGACTGCCCTCGTCGCGACGCGCAAATTCATCGCTGACTTTTTTCAAATTATCGACCTCGATCATGATGCGCTCGATAATGCTGGCCACCGCCTGCCCTGGTTTGGTCAGACCTTTGATGCGTTTGCCGTGGCGTTCGAAAACCTTGACGCCCAGTTCATCTTCAAACTCGATGATCGCCTTGGATACACCGGGCTGCGAGGTGAACAGAACTCTGGAAGCCTCAGTCAGGTTGTAGTTACGTCTGATGGTTTCACGTATAAAACGAAATTGCTGTAGATTCATTATCCTTGCCTTTTTGATCCACCTGACCGCTGCAGCCGAGATGCCGGAACAGTAACAACAGCACAGAGGGCCATAGATAGCCCAAGACCGTCGCGGAACCCGCTGGTGATGACAGCGTGCAGCCACTAGCGGCAATACGCATCATTGGATTATAAGTTATAACGAACCGTATTTATATAATTATTAAGTATATACATATAGTCTATTTCAACTGAAATACCACATGAATATATGCGCGCGTACTAAGCCGCTGATTTTTTTGGGGTTTTCAAACGCATTCGGGTATAGAACGCATACAGGCACAGCGCCAGGACAATAACATGCAGCGACAGGGTCCCGGTCAGAAAGTCTATTTTTCCATTGCTGATCCAGCCGCGCGTCAGATTGATCATATTCATATAGAGCAACCCAGTCAGACCGGCCAGCAACAAGTCTCCCGAGCGCCCCAGGCGGGGGTTGACCGCGCCCAGTGGAATGGCAAGCAATGCCAGATTCAGGGCGGCCAGCGGCAAGGAAACCCGCCACATAATCTGGGCCTGGCTTTCCGCCTTGCGGTCCTGGATAAGGTTGGTTGTTGGGCGCGATTTCATCTGGTTCAGCGCATTCTGCCGGGCGATTTCATCGGCGCTGGTGCCTGATGAATTTTCCAGGCGCAACGTGTAGGAATCGAAACTGACCATCCGGAATTCGGCACTGTCAGCCTTCATGTCATAGCGGTTGCCGGGTCCCAGCACCACATAGCGATCACCATTGTCCTCGCGACGGATCCGGGCGTTTTTTGAGGTCACAATCGTATACCAATCGTTGTCCAGGACGCGGGCAAACACGGCGCCAATCTCGTCTTGCGGGTTCGTGGGCGCTTCGGTGAAAAACACGCGCGCGCCGCCAGCCGATTCGATGAACTGCCCGGCAGTAATCTTGGACAGGTCGGAGCGCTGCTCGTAACGCTGACGATATTCTTCGATCTGGCGATAAGCCCAGGGCGTCACTTCCAGCGTCAGGATGGCGATCAGTACACAGACAGGAAGCGCCACACGCAATACCGGCGAAATCCAGTCTTTGAGCGAGACGCCACTGGCGAACCAGACCACCATTTCAGACTCTCTGTAATTGCGTGAAATGGTTGTGATGGTTGCAATGAACAGCGCCACCGACAAAATGGTGGGCAAGGCAGTGATGCTCGACAGTGCGGCTATACCCAATACAATGTCCGCACCGATCTGTCCTTCGGCCGCCTGACCGAGCAGACGCACCAGCAGCACGCTAAGCCATACGATGATCAGCGTTGAAAAGACAACGCCACCGTGACTGGTGATTTCTGCAACAACGGACCGTTTGAATAGCGACATAAGTAAAGATGGGGGATAATGAGGGCATCTTTCCGACGCCTCAAGGTAGAAACAACATGGAATTTAACACACAAACAAGCCGCTCGATTCAACAAATCAAAACCACCGTCTTATTCGTCGGGGTGTACACCGAGGGCGTGCTTGGAGAGACTGCTAAGCTCATCAACCACGCCTCTGACGGTGCCATCGATGCCGTACTCAAACGAGAGTTCAAGGCGGCCGCGGGCACGTTGTTCGACCTGCGCACCCTGCCCGGCGTGCGCGCCGAACGCGTGGTGCTGGTGGGGCTTGGCGCCAGGGAAAAATTCAACAGCAACGTGATGTCCAAAGCACACGTGGCCATTGCCGGTTATTGCAGCGACGGCTCGTTGACCGAAGCGGTTTCCACGCTGCTCGAAGAGCCCTGCCCGGCCACTACGCTGCGCCAGAGCGCGCAATTGGCAGCAACCGCCGCCGGCAACGCCGTCTACAAATATACCGCTACATTCAGCAAGGAAAGACGGCCCGCCACATCATCCTTCAAGAAACTCGTATTCACTGTCGACAAGCCCGATCAGAAACAGGTCGAGGAAGGCATTGGGCATGGCGAAGCGATCGCCAGGGGATTACGGCTGACACGCGAACTAGGCAATCTGCCCGCCAATGTGTGTACCCCTGCCTATCTTGGCAACCAGGCCAAACAACTGGCCAAGGATCATAAATCCATTACGGCAGAGGTGCTGGAACGCAAGCAGCTGGAAGCCTTGAAAATGAATGCATTCCTGTCGGTGGCGGCAGGCTCGGAGCAGCCACCGCGCTTTATCGTGCTCAAGTACTCGCCTGAACGTGCCAACAGTAAGAAAAAACAGAAGTCCGACGGACCGGTTGTCCTGGTCGGCAAGGGCGTGACTTTTGACACAGGCGGCATTTCCCTGAAGCCCGGACTGGGCATGGATGAAATGAAATTTGATATGTGCGGCGCCGCTTCGGTGCTGGGCGTGTTCAAGGCACTTGCGCATATGGAACTGGACACTGAAGTCATTGGTCTGATTCCGGCAACGGAAAACATGCCCAACGGACGTGCCACCAAACCGGGCGACGTGGTCACCAGCATGTCTGGGCAGACGATCGAGATTCTCAATACCGATGCCGAAGGCCGGCTTATTCTGTGTGACGCCCTCACTTACGCCGAGCGCTTTGAGCCAGCCGTCGTTGTGGATATCGCAACGCTGACCGGCGCCTGCATCGTGGCGTTGGGCAATTTCCATAGCGGGCTGTACGCCAGCGATGACGCCCTTGCCGATAACCTGCTGAGCGCAGGCAAGCGTGCACTGGATACCGCATGGCGCATGCCGCTGGATGACGAATACCAGGACCTGCTCAAATCCAACTTCGCCGATATGGCCAATATTGGCGGTCCCGCTGCCGGCTCGGTTACCGCAGCATGTTTTCTGGCGCGCTATACCAAAGCCTATCGCTGGGCGCATTTGGATATTGCCGGAACCGCTTGGCTCAAGGGCGGCAAGGACAAAGGCGCCTCCGGACGTCCGGTCCCCATGCTGTGTCAGTTTTTGATTGAACGGCAGGCTCAAGCGAATGCGCATTGATTTTGCCTTCGGCGCGGCAGACCGGCTTGGCATGGCCTGCGACGTCGTGCGCAAGCAATATCAGGCCGGCCAGCCGGTCCTGATCTATTGCACAGATCCAAAACGGCTGGCCGTATTCTCGCGCAAGCTTTGGGCGCTGGAAGACACGCTCTTTATCCCGCATGATGAAGTAGGCCCGGACACGCCGGCAAACAGTCCGGTACGGGTAACACGCGTCAGCCCGGCGCAGGCGCTGCAGGACGGCGCTCCCGTCCCGTGGCTGCTGAATCTGGATCTGGCCTGCCCACCGGATACCGAAGGATTTACACGATTGCTGGAAATTGTCTCCAATCACGAACAGGACAAGGCCGCTGCCCGGTTGCGCTACAAACAATATACGGCTGCCGGCCATGATGTTCGGGCTCATAATATATCGAGCCACTAACACGCTGGCCGACTCGTTGCAAGGAGTCTCTATTTATGTCCATTACCTTCAGAAAACGCCCAGACCATACGCTGTCGACCCCGCCCGAGGCGAAGGAACCGCACCTGGATCTGCATTCAATCGACGCCCGAGCCGATCAGGCGCCGGTTGACGATGATATCCCGGTCCTGCTGCCTGAGCCGCCCACATCCGCTCATACGGCGACCAGCCCAACGGTCGGTGCCACACCTGGCCGAATCGATAGCGCCGCGCCCGTTCGACAACCGCAAGATACCGGCGCCGTCCATATTCCCCCTCCGCCGGTGGGAGTGCGGCGCCAATCGCCTGCGCAGAGCACGCCAGCGTGGCAGGATGAGGCCGATGACATGCCGGTCCTGATGCCTGCGCAA
>NZ_JBQEAU010000051.1:0-18848 GCF_052108595.1 Advenella sp. | reverse complement strand
CCTGCGCAAGTGCCTCCATTTGGATCTTCAACGTCACCCCGGCCCACACCAGCGCCACATCCGGCAAGCCAGTCTGCGGCGGGCGGCGGGATCAACCTCGGGCGGCAGGATGAATCGCGCCATGCGAGACCGGCCTCAGCACAGGCAGTGGCCCAAGCAGCAGACCCATCGTCCGCTGCCAGCACGCCGCTGCCGCCTGATCGTGGTCTGAACACCCAGCCTGCCGAACAACCCTATTTAGGCACGCAGGTTCCCGGCGCGCCTTACCGATGGCAACCCGAGGGCGACCAATCGGCTATGGGCAGTTCACCACAAGGCAGCATTGCATCCACAGCGCGAGCAGCAGGCCAATCAGACGCAGCACCCGCCTTCGCCGCCACCTCACTTTCGTCTTCGCCCCTATCCGGTGCAGGCGGCACGCCCGCATCGCCATCCGCGTTCCCGGGACACCCAACACCAGACGATTATGCGCCGTTTCTGAATACGGCCCGCGGTGCCCAGGGCCATCACAGCAAACCGGAATTGTATGTCTGGTCAGATGACGAAAACGACGCATTTAGCCAGGCGGCACAGGCCGATTTTACGCTGAACAGAATCCAGCCAACAGCCGGTCGGCCCTCATTTGATGCGTCGCTGTTTCGGGCGCCATCCCGTCCCGACGCCCTGGCCGCCACGGCGGCACCCGCAGTGCCCCGGCTGTCGGATCCGGCAGCAGACATGCAGGCGGAAATTGACGCGCTGGTAACAGAACTGCTGGACGAATCCCATGAATATCTGAAGCGGCGTCTGCTGGAAGAGATCCCGGAAATTATCGCCAAGTATCGGCACGACCATTGATAACGACTGACAACGGCTGTTGAATTTTTCGCATTTCAGGTAAAATTCAGGGAACTGTCAGATTAAATTGCAGTCTGATGTATACTGAAATTCATAAAAATTGACTTGTTATTGGAGAGACCATGACTGACTTGCGCCAGACTCTACCCCAGGAAGGCTACGCACCCGGCCAGGTGGTGCGCAATCGTGTATTGCGCAATACTTACTGGTTGCTTGCCGCTTCCCTTATTCCCACCGTGCTGGGCGCAGCCCTCGCATTGCAACTGAATCTGAATGCGATGCTCGCCCCGGGCATTTCCACTATTGTCTTTCTGGTAGGCGCCTTCGGCTTGATGTTCGCCATAGAAAAAAACAAGAACAGTTCGCTGGGCGTTGGTCTGCTGCTGTTGTTTACATTTTTCATGGGCATGATGCTGTCGCGCCTGATCGGTTACGTCCTCGATTTCCGTAACGGCGCGCAATTGATCATGCTCGCCTTCGGCGGTACCGCAGTCATCTTCGGTGCGATGGCGACCATTGCCACTACTAGCAAGCGCGACTTCACTGGCATGCAGAAAACGCTGTTCATTGGCGCGATCGTACTGCTGCTGGCAGCCGTAGCCAATATCTTCCTGCAGATTCCGGCACTGGTCCTGACCATTTCCATCCTGGCTGTGGTGATCTTCTCGGCCTTCATGCTGGTGGATGTACAGCGCGTTGTCAATGGCGGCGAAACCAACTATATTTCGGCAACGCTGGCCATTTACCTGGACATCTATAACGTGTTCGCTAATCTGCTGGCCCTGCTGGGCATATTCGGCGGCAGCCGCGAATAATTGCCAGGCCTGCGATCAGCAAGGCGCAGGTATTACCCATCCATAAAGGCCGCCGGTCCCGGGCAACCGGGCAAAGCAACAAAAACCGCTACCACGCGCAACCGTGATAGCGGTTTTTCCTTGCCGGTCAAAATGTACTCGTGCTGGGGGCACTTGTTGGTGCAGCGAGCTTCTATGAGATGTGCTGCAGCGAGATACTTCATGTACGGGCTGATGCGCTCTATATGGTGAGATGCTCTTGCAGTGAACCGCTCTGTACTGCAAGCCTTGTACATAGAGATGCGCTCATAGAACAGGATGCGCGTGCATTATTTCTCATGAGGCAGGCAATGTGCGGACTGGCCTCCCCGGCTAGCGTAAATGCCCACCCGGGACTTTATTGTTTTAATAATCATTTTGTCTTAACAGTTATTGACATTCTGAGCCAACTGTCCAGTCTCTTATCACCTCACACCTATAAGAGGCGCAGAAAGAGCCTGATAACGCGTCTTCCCGCGTGGCTGGCGGTGTGTCGACAACGCATCGAATCGTCATTTTCGCGCTACTTTCAGCGATTTAAGGGTAATTATGTAGTGACGGCTTCCAATAACCTGAATAGACTCGAGCGGTAGCTCGTCCGCAGCGATTTCAAATCAATAAACAAAATACAGGAACCAAATGTTACACACTCTGAAAAATGCCCGCCTGTTCGGCAATATTGCACTCGCCTTCGCCTTATCCGCAGGCACCGCCATGGCTGCCGATTATCCTGACCATCCCGTCTCCATGATTATTCCGTTTACCGCGGGCGGTCCAACCGATAACGTCGCCCGTTCTCTGGGTGAAGCAATGCAAAAATCCCTTGGGCAAACGGTTGTGATCGAAAACAAGGCCGGCGCCGGCGGCACGATCGGTACAACGCAGGTCGCCAATGCCAAACCTGACGGTTACGACATCCTGCTCATGCACATCGGCTTTTCTACAGCGCCATCTTTGTACAAGCGACTCGGTTACGATCCCGAAAAAAGTTTCCGACCTGTTGGCCTGGTGGTCGACGTACCGATGACACTAGTGGCCCGCGCCGACTTTCCGGCAAACAATATGAAAGAACTGATTGAGTATCTGAAAGCCAATCAGGACAAGGTCACCTTGGCCAATGCGGGTGTAGGGGCCGCCAGCCACCTTTGCGGCACCATGTTGATGGACGCCCTTGGCGTAAAACTGCTGACCGTGCCATATAAAGGCGCTGCTCCGGCAATGAATGATCTGCTGGGCAAACAAGTTGATCTGCTATGCGACCAGACCACCAACACGACCCAGCATATCAAGGCCAAAACGGTCAAGGCTTATGCCATTACCAGCGAAAAACGCAATGCCCAGTTGCCCGATCTGCCAACCATGCAGGAAGAAGGCTTCAAGGATTTCAACGTTGGTATCTGGCACGGTATGTGGGTACCCGCCAAAACACCGGATGACATTGTTGCCAAATTGCAGTCTGCACTGAAAGACGGCTTGGCCAGCCCGAAATTCAAGGAACGCATGGATGCACTGGGCGCCACGATCCTAACAGAACAGGCAACCCCAGAGGCGCTGGACGCCAAAGTGAAAGAGCAAATGCCCGTCTGGGCCGAGCTCTTCAAGAAAGCAGGCGTCAAGCCTCAATAAAGGTCCATGCAGGCTGGCCCACCACACGCAACCGTCGCGTTGCGCTCAAGGCTAGTACGGTTGCACTGTAGAAGCGGGATCTGCCCCGCTTCCGACAAAGCCGGAGTCTGATCTCCGGCTTTTTTTATTTACAACAGCGCTTGCGAACCGAGGTGCTCGCAATGACCTTCGAGGTAGCGCCAGGGTTCACTGCAAAAGCTGTTATAACCTCGTGCGATAAATGATCGGATCCAATCATGACCGCCGACAATAGCCGTCATGGCAGTCCGCTCACATCCAGGCTCTTCGGATACTGGACGGAGAATTTCAAGAGTACTGTGCGCTCCTCTCCGGCCTCCAGAGCCAGCTTCTGCTCATAACGGCCATCACCCTTGAGCGCGATACCACTGCCGCTCGGTTCGAGCCGCTTGATATCAATTTTCTCATCGCCTGAGACCGGAAACCGGTCATGTAATATCAACTGAACGGGCTGCTTACGGTTATTACGAATGATGGTTTTGTACTCGTAAGTCAGGCGAGTACCGCTGCCGGTCAGGCCGGTGGACTCGGTAAACCGCTGCAGCGGCTCACGCTTGACCGAAATGGCCTGATCCGCGCCCATTGCCAGTTCCAGTTGCTCTTTGGGAAAAACGGTCTCCATGTCAGATGCCGCAATGAATTCATTATCAAAAAAGGCATTGACGTTACCAGCCAGCAAAGGAAAGTCTTTTTCGTTGTTTATTTTTACTGTTGCAAATACTGCGGGCGCTTCGGATGGAACGAGTTCATAGGACAGCTCGGCCGTTTCCGTCAAAGAGGCCAGTGGCACACGCTGTTGCTGACCGCCCGTTTTGACTGTCTGCTTGCCAGGCACCTCGAAGGTCGTGTTGGTTGCGCTGGTCTGGGCATTTGCCGGCACATAGCTTGCCGCATCCGCCATCTCCATCGCCGGCGCTGCGCCGGCTGCTAATTCTGATTGACGGGCTCTCATTCGCGCGACCGGGGCCGGTACAGGCGGCGCTGCAACATCCACCCGCCACGGCTGCAACTGCGGCAATGAAACACCGGTTACCGGCTGCGCGGTAGATAGCGTAATGGCTACATTCGACCAGTCTTCGGAGGTATTCTGGCTGATCTGACCAAAGTAATTCAGGGAGAGTTTTCCTGTATTGGAGTCATATCGTGCATCATATACAGGCGACCAGGCAGCGCCGGCAACCACATAACTCAGAACACTATTGATGGTCGCGGGCTCGGCAGCGCGCAGCGTCACCACAACTTTACGCGTTTCGTTGTCAGCGCTTTGAGTCAGTTGCTCTTTGCGTTGCGCCAGCACTTTGAGGCGGGCCAGCAACTGCTCCTTTTCCTGCATATGGCCACGCCGCGTTTGCATAGCCTTGACCAGGTGCTCACCGGTAAATGACATCAGGCCGACAAATGCATCCTGCGACAGCGGCGGAACGTCCCGGATCTGCACGCTGTGCCCGTTCTGGTAATTGCGGATGAAACTGATCTGGTTGTCGTCTACCTTGATCTGATCCTCCAGCCGGGCAATCTGCTGCTCCAGTGCATCAATCTGATCGGCCATTTCATTGACCCCGGCCGGTGCACTTGTTTGACGGATATCCGGTGTGCTGGAAACACGCATAATCTGCACGCCAGCACCTGATGCATTGGCATTGAACTGCAGCGAATTTTCATCTACCTCAGCCGGGAGATTGGCAAAGACCAATTCATGTTCGCCGGCCGAAATGTCCTGGCTTGCCACACGATATACCAGCGCGCGATCCGGGTATACCGTCACTTTTTCAATGCGAGACTCGGCATCGAGTGTGTCGGCAAACGCGAGCGGCAAATACATCGTCAGCAGCAGCGTGCCGGCAACGATCTGCTTGCGCAGCTCGTAATCCGGACAGGCTGCGCGACCGGTGTTACGTTCACGTGGGCGGTTCCACTGAAAAGGTTGTTCGCTCATAAATGCTCTCCCGAAGTCTTATTTGAAATAATAACCGAGGTTAACGCCAATCGCGGTCAAGCCGCAGCCAAATCGCATATGTAATTGAGTCATCATCCCCTTGTGCCGCCGACGATAAGCAAGGTTTACAGGCTATTGCCAATGCCGAATGTCGTGGCAGGGAAGACACCAGAGCGAGCGCCATTGAAGGCCCGGAGATTGGGAAGATCAGGAGAACGAGAAGTCGGAAGCCGAAGAATGGGCTATATGACGAGAGCAGGAAAGGAAGATAAGAAAACGTAGAGAATATGCACAAAAGGCAACGACGCATCATCATGAGGCTGGCGTGGCGATTTGATTGGCTTGATCGAAGCGCGCCAAGATTTAATACTGTTTAAGCGACAACAATACGTTTCGCGTCATCAGCGGTTTTTTTTCGAGGTGTTCGTCAATGCGTTCGCGCAGCATGCGGCGCAAGCCAGGTTCGGCGGCAGGCTCGTCAAAGTCCGGACGGCCACCCGCAACGCCATAGCCGGTTTCCTGCAGCAAAGTCCATTCAAAACGTCGCAATGAGCCTGAAGCACGTTCGCCGATGGCAAGTTGCTGCAAAGCCTCACAGTAGGCATCAAACAACTGGGGATGCGCGTCTTCACCGGGCAGCATACGAATCAACAGCTCATTCATATACCAGGCCGACATCAGGGATTTGCCGGTCAGGCCATGCAGGCCGGCCAGCTCGGCGCGGGTAAGTGTTTTGACCTCGCCCTGCCCCGACCAGGACACCAGCAATGGCTCGAATGCCGACAGGACCGGGCGCAGCACCGAATACGGCCGCTTGGCCCCTTTGGCGACCACAGTCACGACACCGTAATCGCGTGCAAACAGCCGGGCAATCAGTGAGGACTCGCTCCAGGCAGTGGCCTGCAACAGATAGGCACTGGCATCCTGTACTCGGCTGCCACGCTTACTCATAGCCCAGATCGCGCAGGGCACTTTCCTTTTCCGACCAGCCTTTGCGCACTTTGATGTAAATTTCAAGAAATACCGGCTTATCCAGCAAGGCAGAAATATCCTGGCGGGCCTCAGTGGCGATGCGTTTCATATGGGTGCCTTTGGCGCCCAGCAAAATCGGCTTGTGGCTGTCGCGCTCCACCACTACACATGCGGCAATGCGCGCCGCATTCTCATCCTCGTCCCATTGCTCAATGACCACGGTACATGCGTAGGGCAACTCATCGCCTACCAGGCGGAAGATTTTCTCGCGAATCAGTTCAGCCGCGATAAACCGGATTGGCCTGTCAGTAAGCGCGTCTTCTTCAAACATGAACTCGCCTTCGGGCAGACGCTGTTCAATCTCGGCCAGCAAGGTATCGAGCTGCACGCCTTTGACTGAACTGACCGGCACCACGGCGTCGTAGGCGAACTTGCCCATGATACGACCGACGAAATCGAACAGGTCATTCTTGTTCTTGAGCGTATCGATTTTACTGACGGCCAGAATGCATTTTTTCGATACCGGCAACAAAGGCACAATCTGCTCGTCGCCGGCAGACCATTTGCCCGCCTCGACCACATGAACGATCACATCCACATCGCCCAGCGCCTGTGTGACAACCCGGTTCATCATGCGGTTCATCGTCCCGCCATGGCGGGTCTGAAAGCCTGGCGTGTCAACAAATACAAACTGGGTGTTGTCACGCGTGAGCACGCCATGAATCCGGTGCCGGGTGGTTTGCGCCTTGCGCGATACAATAGAGATCTTGCTGCCGATCAGCGCGTTGGTCAGCGTGGACTTGCCCACGTTGGGACGTCCGACGACCGCGACAAAGCCGGTTTTTGACGGGCTGCCTTGCGTACCGTCACCTTCGATTGGCGCAATAGGTTCCTGACTCATTTTTTCTCCTGTTCGACCGCGACCGGCAAGGTCAGTTGCGCGACCTTGCGCACTCGCTTTTTGGCGCTGCCTTTGGGCAATACCTTTTCCAGGGCATCCAGCATTTTGCGCGCAGCGGCCTGTTCGGCTGCACGACGGCTGCTGCCGCTGGCCTGACTACGCATATCCAGCTCAGCAATAAAGCATTCGACCTCGAACTGCTGGTCATGAGCCGCACCACTGGTGGCGACAACGTTATACACAGGCAGAGCAAACTTGCGGCCCTGCAACACTTCCTGCAACAGGGTTTTGGCGTCTTTACCCAGGGTATTGAAGTCAACCGAGTCGAGCAACGGCGTATACAGCCCCTCAATCACTGCCTGCACCGATGGTACATCGCTGTCCAGATAGACCGCGGCAAAAATCGCCTCCAGTGCATCAGCCAGTATCGAAGGACGACGAAATCCCCCACTCTTGAGTTCGCCTTCGCCCAGCCGCAAAAATTGCGGCAGTTCAAGTCGGTGTGCAATATCGGCCAGGGTGGCCTGCTTAACCAGACTGGCACGGATCCGGGACAAATCCCCTTCATCCTCGCGCTGCAATCGATGAAACAGAATCGCCGCCACAGTGAAATTAAGGATGGAATCGCCCAGGAATTCGAACCGCTCATTGTGCGTCGCACTGTGGCTGCGATGCGTGAGCGCCTGAACCAGCAAGCGCTGGTCCTTGAATTGATACCCGAGCAGTCGTTCCAATCTTGAAAGGTTCATCACTTAAAGGAACCAATGCGACTCAGATCGCCAAAGTTCATCCATATGAAAAATGCCTTGCCCACGATATTGCGGTCAGGCACAAAGCCCCAGTATCGACTGTCCTCGCTGTTGTCCCGGTTATCACCCATCACAAAGTACTGGCCTTCGGGCACCTTGCAGCGAAAATCCGTGCCCTTATATTCGCAGTTTTCCCTGCCCGGGAACTTTGTCATACCAAGCAGCGCGCCCATGCCCGGCATATTCAGAATAGCGTGTTCATGTTCACCCAGCTTTTCTTCAAGCGCGTCTGGCGTGCCGCTTTGCTGTGATGGATTCACATAAGGCCCAATACGGGTGATTGGCACGGTTTGCCCGTTGATGCTCAGGCGTTTGTTTTGATAGACTACCTCGTCGCCCGGTACACCAACTACCCGTTTGATGAAATCCATATCGGGATTGACGGGATAGCGAAACACCATCACGTCGCCACGTTGCGGCGTATTGATCGACATAATTTTCTGATCGATGATGGGCAGGCGGATGCCATAAGTAAATTTGTTCACCAAAATCATGTCGCCGTTCTGCAGTGTCGGCAGCATGGATCCTGACGGAATCCGGAATGGCTCAAAGAGAAACGAACGCAGGACAAAGACAAACAGGATGACAGGGAAAAAGCTCAGCGAGTACTCGATCCACCAGGGGCGGTGTGCCTGCTCGTCCTGGCCATACTCGGCCACACGCCGCTTGCGAAAAACAAGGACATCCAGCAGCTTTACCAGGCCTGTGATCACCAGCAATACAAACAGGATCAATGCAAAATTCATCTTCTACTTCCTTATTTATCTTCAACCTGGAGAATGGCCAGGAACGCTTCTTGTGGAATTTCCACACTGCCCACCTGTTTCATCCGCTTCTTGCCTGCTTTTTGTTTTTCCAGCAGTTTTTTCTTACGCGAAATATCTCCGCCATAACACTTGGCGAGCACGTTCTTGCGCAGCGCCTTCACGTTTTCACGTGCAATAATTTCCGCACCAATGGCCGCCTGAATCGCAACGTCGAACATCTGGCGCGGGATCAGGCCGCGCATTTTCGATACGACTTCGCGACCGCGATAGCGGGCATTGGCGCGGTGCACGATCATGGACAAAGCATCGACCCGCTCATTATTGATTAGCAGATCGACCCGCACCACGTCGGCAGAACGATACTCCAGAAACTCGTAGTCCATGGACGCATAGCCGCGCGATACGGACTTGAGCCGGTCAAAGAAATCGAGCACGATTTCGGCCAACGGAATTTCATAAACCAGATGCACCTGACGGCCGTGATAGCTCATATTGATCTGGTTGCCGCGCTTGGCAATACACAATGTAATGACCGCACCGACATATTCCTGCGGCATGAACAGCGTCACCGAAACAACAGGCTCGCGGATGTCGGTAATCTGACCGACTTCGGGCATGCGGGACGGACTTTCGATGGTCAGTATTTCGCCATCGTTGCGTTCAACCTCATAGACCACCGTCGGCGCGGTGGTGATGATGTCCATGTCGAACTCACGTTCAAGCCGTTCCTGCACGATTTCCATGTGCAACAGCCCCAGGAAGCCGCAGCGAAAGCCAAAGCCCAGCGCCTGCGAAACCTCGGGTTCGAACATGAGCGAGGAATCGTTCAGGCGCAATTTTTCAAGCGAGTCGCGCAACTGGTCATATTCGCTGCTTTCCACAGGATACAGGCCGGCAAACACCTGCGGCTTGACTTCCTTGAAACCCGGCAGCGGCGTGCTGGCCCGCTTGCCGGCAAGGGTAATGGTGTCGCCTACCTTGGCATCGGCCAATTCCTTGATACCGGCAATGACAAAGCCGACTTCGCCTGCTGAGAGCAACGCGCGTGGTTCTGATTTGGGGGCAAACACACCTAGCTGTTCACACAGGTGGGTTGCACCGGTTGCCATGAACAGAACCTTGTCCTTGGGCCGCAAGACCCCGTTCTTGATCCGCACCAGCATGACCACGCCGACGTAATTGTCGAACCAGGAATCGATAATCAGGGCCTGCAAAGGTTCATCGACGTTACCGACCGGTGGTGGCACTTTGGCCACGATCATTTCCAGAATTTCGTCAATGCCCACGCCGGTCTTGGCACTGGCCTTGATGGCGTCGCTGGCGTCAATACCGATGACGTCTTCGATTTCCTGGCGTGCTTCTTCAGGCTCGGCCGATGGCAGATCCATTTTATTGAGCACCGGTATCACTTCAACACCCAGCTCGATGGCGGTATAACAGTTCGCGACGGTTTGCGCCTCTACCCCCTGGGTGGCATCCACCACCAGCAATGCGCCTTCACAGGCGGATAAAGACCGACTGACCTCATAGGAGAAGTCCACATGTCCCGGCGTATCGATCAGGTTCAGGTTGTAGATTTTGCCATCGCGCGCCTTGTAATGCAGTGCGGCGGTCTGGGCCTTGATCGTGATGCCCCGCTCCCGTTCGATATCCATGGAGTCGAGAACCTGCTTGGACATCTCGCGGTCTGCCAGTCCGCCGCAACGGTGAATAAGGCGGTCCGCGAGTGTGGATTTGCCGTGATCAATATGGGCAATAATCGAGAAATTACGTATATGTTGCATAAAAAGCGCAAAAGTGCAGTGCTGGCGCAGACTCGAAAGAGTACGCACGCCTGTTCCACCACAGTAAGGATGCCAGCGGCATCGGGAATGGTTTGGCTGCAGAGCCTGCACCCGGACTGCGGTCGGGCTCGGACATGTCGCGAGCTGGCCTGTCACAGCGGTTCAGACTCAAAAAAAGGGGCGCATGAAGCGCCCCTTGGCCTGCATATCGTATTGTAGCCTTATTTTGCAGGTGTTACAGGTACCCACTGCGTTAAATTGTCACGCCGTACCAGCAGGGCCGCTGCCTTGCCTTTTTCAAGCTTGCCCACGATTTCGCGGAAATGCTGAACATCCTTCACATCCTGGTTGTTCAGCGCAAGAATCACGTCACCCGGCTGGATGCTGGCTTCCAGCGCGGCACCCTTGACGTCCTTGACCAGGACTCCGCCCCTGATGCGCATGCGGCTTTGCAGCGAAGACGGAACGGGTTCTACCACCAGGCCCAGGCGATCGGCACTGCCTGCATGCTCCTGGGGCTCGTTGCTATTTGCGGTGTCAGACGGCGAGCTTGGTATTTCCGCGATCCTGACCTTCAATGTCTCGTATTTACCACGGCGCCAGACTTCCAGCGAGGAGTCTGATTCGGGTTTGGTCTGTCCTACCAGGCGTGGCAGATCGGACCATTTTTTCACCTCTGAGCCATTGAACTTGGTGATGACATCGCCTGCCTGAACACCGGCCTTGTCAGCGGGGCCACCCTGCTCGACATTGCTGACCAGTGCGCCGGCGGCCTTGGGCAGGCCAATGGCCTTGGCAACCTCTTCGCTTACTTCGCCAATCTGCACGCCAATACGACCACGGGTAACCTTGCCGGTGGTCTTCAGTTGCTCAACCACACGCATGGCTTCGTCGATCGGGATAGACAGGGAAATACCCATGAATCCACCACTTTGTGAGATGATCTGCGAGTTAATGCCCACCACTTCGCCGGACAAATTGATCAGCGGTCCACCGGAATTACCGGGGTTGACCGCAACATCGGTCTGGATAAACGGCAGGTATTCACCCGTATCACGGTTGATGGCGCTCACAATACCGGAAGTCACCGTGGAATCCAGTCCAAAGGGTGAACCAATAGCCAATACCCACTGCCCTTTTTTCAGCGTGTTGGAGTCGCCGATTTTCAGCAAGGGCAGGTTCTCTGCCTGAATCTTAATAAGCGCAATATCGGTACGTTTGTCGGTACCGATCACTTTGGCCTGATATTCCCGGCCATCGTTCATGGTCACCGTGATTTTTGAGGCGCCATCGACCACGTGATTATTGGTCATGATGTAGCCGTCTTTGGAGATAATGAAGCCTGATCCCACGCCGCGCGGTACGCTGCGCTCTTCACCTTCGCCGCGAGGCGAGCGGTCCGATCGTGGGCCACGATCGCGCGGCGGCATGAAATCAGGGCCAAAGAAAAAGCGGAACAGATCCTCGGGGCTGTCGCCCGGGCCAAAGCCCTGTGTCGGACGCGACGATATCTTTTCCATGGTGCGAATGTTGACCACGGCATTTTCGGTTGCCGCCACAATAGAGGTAAAGTCAGGCAGCGCAGTCACGGCGGTCGAGGTCGGCACGGGCGCCGCAGGCGCATTCTGCGCCATGCCGGTATACGGTAGCAACACAGTCGCACTGCCCAGTCCGATCATTGCCGCGACGATAGCGGTCTGTAGCGGTTTTTTGACCTTGTTATTCATGAGTAGCCCTTTTCAGTATTTACTGTTTTGAAACAGGTTGAATGAATTTTGTAGAAACGGCCAGGTCTTTAAGTGTCGCCAGAGGGATCGCGCCGATGGCGGTAAGCCAGTAATCGTCGACCCGCTGACGGAATACATTCATCGAACCAACCCTGGCATCTCCTTGATTATTAAAGGTTTTTTCAGAATCCTTTACTTTCTGGATAAATACCGAGATGGAAGACAGACCGTCTGTAAGTATTAGTTGCTTTACGTTCTCTTTAGTTCCTTTCGGACGAACGATGCTCATGATGGGCGCAAAACCTGCTGGGTACCGGATTCGCCAGCCTTCCAGCGGCAGATCCACCGCCACAGGCTTGTGCTCCACACGCTTCCATTGCGCGTAATCAAATGCAGATTTCAGATTAGCAGTGTCCACGTTGCTGCCCACCGACAGACCCGTGAACGTCACCTGCTCAATCACGGTACCCTGCTCATTCACAGTCTGCGACTTGAGCAACAGCCGGGATTTTTCATCAGCGCAAAACCGATAGCCATAACGGTCCTGAACCCGGGGGTGTACTTCGATCATATCGCAGGGACGACCGGCAACGCGCGTGCTGTCGTTCTGCGCCCGGATTTCGTAATACTTTTCAAGATTGTCGATCGGGCCAAGTAATAACGCAGGAAAACGATCCTTGCGTGGCTTATCCACAATCACCATTTTGCGGGCGGGTATCAGGCTTTCCACAACGTTGTTGTTGCGCAGGTATTCCTGCGCATCGCCGTCGAGCACCTCCAGACGCTCCTTGACGCCTTCGCCGTCAACGACATGCGTTACCCTTGAGGTAATCATGACATTGCCCTGCTGATATAGGAACGTACCGCTGTAGTCGGTGGATTCCGCCGCTTTTTGGATTTGCATAAGTAACTGCACGGGCGTTGCTGCATACGCCGGCAGACAGGGGAAGATGGCCCAGCATACGGCCAGCATGACGCAATGAGAACGTCTGCAAGTAAAAAGCGGCCTGTCCTGTCCGATCACTGCACATCCCCGATTTCATACGAAATTCGGCGAACCGGATAGGCGCCTACCATTTGGCTGTGCGCTGCAACGTAATCGTCAAAGTCGTTCTGCGGAATATCGGCCGGTGCCGCCGATTGGCTGGCGGCAAGCGTTGGCGGCGCAGGTGGTGCAATGTCCCCCTGGAAAGGGTCATTGAACCATACTAGCGCAGCCACGGCCGCTGCAGCGGCAATGCCGGAGGCACCCCAGCGCAGATAGCCACGCGCCGGTGCGGCGTGATGGGTCGGTTCGGCCGCGATCAGCTTGCTTATGCGGGCATTGAACAGATCGGAGGGCTTGATGGCCAGATGCTCGTTGCGCATCACGTCGCCAATCAGATGATAGGCATCCCAGGTCTGGCGACCATAGGGCGTATCGATTCTGGACGCGTCAAAGGCATCGCATTCACCATCCACCATTTCGGAGATGGATTCATTCCAATCGATCGCAGGAGGAGTTCGTGTGTTTTCCATTATATATTCCTTACCAACGGCGATCCATGGCCTGTCCCAGGACAGGTTTGAGCTTCGCCGCGATGGCTTCCCGTGCACGGAATATACGGGAGCGTACCGTACCAACCGGGCAGGCCATAGCCTGTGCTATTTCTTCGTAACTCAGGCCTTCCAGTTCTCTTAGCACAATTGCCATGCGCAGGTCTTCGGGCAATGTTTCGATCGCGTCGTTGACAGTCTGGACGATTTCCTGCGTTACCATGCTCGATTCAGGCGTGGCAATATCTATAAGATTGTCTGAATGAGAAAAAGTTTCACCATCTTTATTTTCCAACGAATCCGGATAGCTCAACTTGCGGTCCGAAGAAGATAGCCAGTTACGGGCGGTATTGATGGCAATCCGGTACAACCAGGTATAAAACGCGCTTTCCCCGCGAAACTGCGGGATCGCGCGATAGGCCTTGATAAACGTTTCCTGCGCGATGTCCTCAACTTCGCTATGACTGCCGATCATGCGGGCCAGCAGCCCCATGATCTTGCGCTGATATTTCAGGACCAACAGGTCAAAGGCCTTTTTGTCACCCTTCTGAACCCGCTGTACCAGCTCCCAGTCAACGTCGCGCTCACTCATATTGCGATCCTTGCGGCGACATCCTGCGCATGTGCCCATTGGGCAGAGTGCACCAGCACACAGAAACGCCGCCAGGCATCAGGCTGCTGGCCAGATGCCCAGACCGTCACGATATCAGGACGAGAATGAGGGAAATAGGGATCGCGCAGTACCAGGGTAAACCACAAAGGTCCCTGCCAGTATTGTTGCAGGATGCGAAGGTCGCCGTCGATGGCGCCCGGCGGCGAGACGCCGCGAAAAAGCCGATAGTGACCGTCGGGCCCGATTTGAACAAAACGTTTGTTACCGGCACGGCGACCAGCCAAATGCCTGCGGCCGGCCAGGGCGAGCAGCGCAAGCAGAACAGCCGCCTGAGGACCAGCAATACAGAGCATGGCTAAGGTTGCCACGACATGATGGCAAACAGTAATGTAACCGGGCTGCCCGACATGGAGTCGAGCCTGCCAGTGCCGGTTCAGTTCGTACTGCAAATCAGACCCGTCTGACAATCATGGACCCGTTGGTGCCGCCAAATCCGAAAGAGTTGGACAGCGCCACATCAATTTTCATTTCGCGAGCGACATTGGCACAGTAGTCCAGATCGCACTCGGGGTCCTGATTAATCAGGTTGATCGTGGGCGGCGATACCTGATGATGCACCGCCAGCGTAGTAAAGACCGCTTCGATGCCGCCTGCAGCGCCCAGCAAATGGCCAGTCATGGATTTGGTCGAATTAACGACCGTTTTATAGGCATGGTCACCCAGCGCCAGCTTGAGCGCCTCGGTCTCGTTCTTGTCGCCCAGTGGCGTTGATGTGCCATGGGCATTGACGTAGTCAACCTGGTCTGCGTTAAACTTGCCGTTCTTCAAGGCATTCAGAACGCCGCGGCGGGGGCCGTCACGATCCGGTGCAGTGATATGATGCGCATCGGAACTCATGCCATAGCCGGCAAATTCACCATAGATGCGGGCGCCACGGGCTTTGGCGTGTTCGTATTCTTCAAGCACCAACACCCCTGCCCCTTCACCCAACACAAAGCCATCACGATCGACATCCCAGGGACGAGAGGCCGTCTGGGGATCGTCGTTACGGGTGGACAGCGCGCGCATGGCAGCAAAACCACCAATACCCAGTGGTGACACCGTGGCTTCGGCGCCACCGGCCAGCATCACATCGGCATCGCCGTATTCGATCAGTCTGGAGGCATCGCCAATGGAGTGCAGACCAGTTGTGCAGGCAGAGACCACCGCATAGGTTGGTCCCTTAAGCCCGAGCATGATGGAAACCTGGCCGGAAATCAGATTGATCAGGGAAGCAGGAACAAAAAATGGGGAAATACGGCGCGGACCTTTTGCAAGGTATTCAGTCTGGGTTTCTTCAATGCGCTGCAACCCGCCGATACCGGAACTGACGATGGCGCCAATGCGATCGGCGTTCTCTTCAGTAACCGTGAGACCCGCATCTTTCCAGGCGTCGACACTGGCAGCAATGCCGTAATGGATAAAGGTATCCATTTGTTTGGCTTCTTTGGCCGACAGATACTGCGTGACGTCGAAATCCTTGACTTCGCCCGCAATCTGCGCACTGAACCCGGAGGCATCAAAGCGTGTGATACGGTCAATGCCGGAACGTCCGTTGACAATATTATCCCAGGCCTGCGGTACTGTATTTCCGACCGGGGATACAATTCCCAGTCCGGTGATGACAACGCGTCTTTTCACGGTTGGCTCCTACCCTATACTGAAGTAAATATGAATCAAAACCCTGAAATAAAAAAAGGGTCTGGAAAAGGTTTATACCGCCCATATCGCAAGGGATATTGACGTGAGCCACTTTCCAAAACCGCTTTTTTTATTGCAACCGGCGGCTCGCGCACGCCGGTTGACTCGCACAAATTAACCTTTGTGAGAGTTGATATAGTCGACTGCCTGCTGAACGGTTGTGATTTTTTCAGCTTCTTCGTCAGGAATTTCTGTTTCGAACTCGTCTTCAAGTGCCATGACCAACTCAACCATGTCCAGTGAATCTGCACCCAGGTCGTCAAGAAATGAAGACTCGTTTTTAATTTCTGCTTCATTTACACCAAGTTGTTCTGCGACGATCTTCTTGACGCGTTGTTCGATGCTATCCATGTAAATCTCCAAAGGGGGAAAATCCCGCTATTTTAGCCAACTACAAACCGATTGCAAAAGGCTTTATGTGAAAAAAATATTTTAGCGAAACTGGTTTCTGAAAACAGTAAAACTAAAACACAGTTTAAAAATAAACAACTGCTCTTTTACGTATCCTGCATTTTAGTAAAATTTCAGCTCTGTATAAGAAAAAGAACCCGACTGCCTCAAATTACCTGCCCTGCTCGCCAGACTAGTGGTGCTCAAGGGCATGACAGGCCCGGATCCTGCGCGAACAAGCGGGCGATCAAGCCAGCCGATCCGCAGGAAAAACAGATTTACTGCATGAACATGCCGCCATTGACATGTACCGTTGTACCCGTAATATACCCTGCTCCAGGCCCTGCCAGAAAAGCAACAGCATTGGCTACGTCGGCAGGTTGGCCCAGGCGGCCCAGGGGAATCTGGCCCAGCAGGGCTGCGGTCTGATCCTCGCCCAGGGCACGCGTCATATCGGTATCGATAAAACCAGGCGCCACGCAGTTAACGGTAATATTACGGCTGCCTAGCTCGCGCGCCAATGCGCGCGTCATTCCTGCCACGCCGGCCTTGGCGGCCGCGTAGTTGGCCTGTCCGGGGTTACCGGCAGATCCCACCACCGATGTCACGTTGATGATGCGGCCGGCGCGCGCTTTCATCATAACCCGCAGAACGCCACGCGAGAGCCGGAATACCGAATCCAGATTGGTGCCGATCACAGCAGACCAGTCGTCGTCTTTCATGCGCATGGCCAGGCCATCGCGTGTAATACCTGCATTATTGACCAGAATATGAGGGCCTCCCTCTTTGCCCAGCTCGGCCAGCAAGGCATCGCAGGCGGCAGCATCTGTCACATTGAGCACCACGCCACGACCCTGATTGCTCGCAAGCATGTCGCTGATGGCCTGCGCGCCTGCTTCAGATGTAGCCGTACCCACAACGGTGGCGCCGCGTTTGGCCAGCTCAAGCGCGATTGCCTTGCCCAGGCCACGGCTGGCCCCGGTGACCAGCGCAATCTGGCCCGTAAGTTCTTTCTGTTCTGACATGCCTGTTCCTTATGCGTTGATTTGAGCGAGCGCAGCATCCAGAGATGTCTGATCATTGACAGATACCGTCACCAGCTCGGGTTCGATACGCTTGATCAGCCCGGCAAGCACCTTGCCAGGACCGCATTCCACCACGTGTGTAACGCCGCGAGCCTTCATGGCCCTGACCGTTTCCACCCAGCGCACCGGGTGCCAGGCCTGACGCACCAGCGCATCGGCGATAGCCTGGGTACTGGTGGCAACTGCAACATCGACGTTGTTGATAATCTCTGCCCTGGGCATATTCAGCGTCAGTTCGCCAAGCGCCTGTTGCAGCACCGCAGCAGCCGGCTCAAGAAGCCGCGAGTGAAATGGCGCGGACACCGGCAGCAGCAGCGCCCGTTTGGCCCCTTTTGCCTTGGCCAGGTCGCAGGCGCGCTGCACCGCGTCCTTGTGCCCGGCAATCACTACCTGGGCCGGTGCGTTAAAATTGACCGCTTCGACAATGGTATCTGTGCTGGCTTCGCTACATACCGCGAGTACGGTCTCGTCATCCAGCCCCAGAATGGCCGCCATGCCGCCCGTACCCACCGGTACAGCGTCCTGCATTGCACTGGCGCGAATGCGCACCAGGCGCACGGCATCTTCAAGCGAGAACGTGCCCGCCGCGGTCAGGGCCGAGTATTCGCCCAGACTGTGTCCGGCCATGATCTCGGGTTGCGAGCCGCCGGCCTGACGCCAGGCATCATACATGGCCACACTGCAGGCCAGCATGACCGGCTGCGTATTGACAGTCAGATTGAGTTCTTCGGCAGGTCCCTGCTCGACAAGGGCGCCCAGATCCTGGCCCAGCGCCGTGGATGCGCGCTGCATGGCAGCGTCGATGGTCGGGTTGCCCGCCCATCCGGCAAGCATGCCGACGGTTTGCGAACCCTGTCCTGGAAATACGAATGCGAGTTTCATTGTTTTCTGTGTTGAAGTGAAAATTCAGATACGGGCAAGAACGGAGCCCCAGGTAAAACCGCCCCCCACGCCTTGCATGAGAACCAGATCACCCTTTTTGATACGACCGTCGCGACGCGCCACATCAAAGGCCAGCGGCACGCTTGCAGCAGAGGTATTGGCGTGTTCGCCCACCGTTGCAACCACTTTTTCGCCGGGGATGCCCAATTTGCGTCCCAGGAAATCAATGATGCGGATATTGGCCTGATGCGGCACCATCCAGTCCAGTTCGCTGATCTGAACGCCTGCTTTCTCGCAGACTTGGCGCCCCGCCTTAAACTGTCCCGTGTCAGGTTACTTGTAGACCTACTTACGAGCCAGGCGCACGACGAGGAAGCCGGTGACCTGAAAAG
>NZ_JBQEAU010000050.1:0-28737 GCF_052108595.1 Advenella sp. | reverse complement strand
GCCCGATGCTGGTGCCCAATGCGGTAATCAGGGTTGTGATCTGTTCGCTGGCAATGAGTTTGTCAAAGCGCGCTTTTTCCACGTTCAGCACTTTGCCGCGCAGAGGCAGAATGGCCTGAAACTTGCGGTCCCGGCCCTGTTTGGCCGAACCACCCGCGGAGTCACCCTCCACAATATAGATTTCAGATTTAGCGGGATCTTTTTCCTGGCAATCGGCCAGTTTACCGGGCAGACCAGCACCCTCGAGCACGCTCTTGCGACGAGTCATCTCGCGTGCGCGGCGCGCGGCTTCGCGGGCCCGTGCTGCATCTACGATTTTGGCGCAAATGGCTTTTGCATCGGTGGGGTTTTCTAGCAGAAAGGTTTCCAGCGTGCGGGCCACGGCCTCTTCCACTGCCGGGCGCACTTCACTGGAGACCAGCTTTTCCTTGGTCTGCGAGCTAAATTTTGGCTCGGGCACCTTGACCGACAGCACGCAGCTTAAGCCTTCGCGCATATCGTCGCCGGTGGTGTCAACCTTGGCCTTTTTAGCCATTTCGTTGTCAGCAATGTACTTGTTGATGACACGCGTCATCGCAGCACGCAGGCCGGTCAGGTGGGTACCGCCATCGCGTTGTGGAATATTGTTGGTAAAGCACAAAACACTTTCACCATAGCTGTCATTCCATTGCATGGCCACATCAACGGTAATGGCTGGCTCGTCACCCTGCGACTCTGTAGAGACGGCAAACACATTCGGATGCAGAACCGTTTTTGTGCGGTTGATGTATTCAACAAACCCTTTTACGCCACCAGAGAAAGCAAAATTCTCTTCCTTGCCCTGGCGTTCGTCCACCAGTCGCACTTTGACGCCATTGTTCAGGAAGGACAGTTCGCGCAGTCGCTTGGACAGGATCTCGTAATGGTACTCCATGTTCTCGAAGATCTGACCATCGGCCAGATAGCGCACTTCGGTACCGGTTTTATCGGTCGAGCCAACCACCTTCAGCGGTTCCACGCGCTCGCCACGGCGAAACTCCATGTTATGAACCTGGCCGTTGCGGCGAATGGTCAGGCGCAGCCATTCGGATAGCGCGTTCACGCAGGATACACCCACGCCGTGCAGGCCGCCTGACACCTTGTAGGAGTTCTGGTCGAACTTACCGCCGGCATGAAGTTCGGTCATCACGATTTCAGCCGCACTGCGGTGAAATTCGTCGCCCTTGTGTATGTCAGTTGGAATACCACGACCGTTATCGGTGACGGAAATGGAGTTATCGGTGTGAATAGTCACCACGATATCATCGCAATATCCCGCCAGCGCTTCGTCGATCGCGTTGTCCACCACTTCGAAAATCATGTGGTGCAGACCGGTGCCGTCCGATGTATCGCCGATGTACATGCCGGGGCGCTTGCGCACGGCCTCCAGGCCCTTGAGCATTCTGATGGAATCGGCGCCGTATTCGTTTTCCTGAACTGGCTGGGTATTTTCTGACATAGTTTTGGTAACTCTTCGATTAATTAACTGCTTTGGCGGAAGCGACTGCCTGAACGCAGCGGCAATATTTCAATTGAAATTTAAAATCTTTTGCCGGCGCGTGTCGCGGTACGCACCCCGCTGTGAACAATAACCAGCCACCCCTTTGCAGGGCAAAGATATGGCCGGCTGTCACGATTTTTAGATACGCATTGGCATGACAACGTATTTGAAGTGCTTTTCATCTGGCAGTGTAATCAGCGCCGAGGCGTTGACATCGGGCTTGACCGACCAGATTACCTCGTCTGTTTTCGCCATGGAAAGCACATCCTGCAGATAGGTCACATTAAAGCCAACACTGAGGGGCTCAAAGCTGTAATCTATTTCAATTTCGTCCTGGGCATTTTCCTGGTCTGCATTGATATATTTCATTTGCAGCAGATTATTTTCCAGATTCAGCTTGATGCCTTTGAGCTTGTCAGTCATCAGAATGGATGCGATGTGCAAGCTGCTTTGCAGTGCCTCGCGATTCACGTTGAAATGACGGGTGTAATCACTGGGGATAACACGCTTGAAGTCGGGAAACTTGCCTTCGACCAGCTTGGAAATCAATTCGATGTCGCCAAAGGTGAAACGGATCTGGCTGGCCGACACATCAATATTGACAGGCTCGTCGCTGTCGTCAAGCAGGCGCTGCACTTCAAGGACGGTTTTGCGTGGCAGGATGACTTCGCTGGAAGACTGAATGCCTTCGATATCTTCAGCGGCATGAGCCAGACGGTGACCGTCGGTAGCCACGGCGCGCACCATACCGGGTTCGAACACCATGAGCGTACCATTCAGGTAATAACGGATGTCCTGCTGCGCCATGGAAAAATGCACCATGCCAAACAGCTTGCGCAAGGCCTTTTGCGGCATCGTGAAAGACACGTTCCAGCTCTCGGGTACCGACACGGTCGGGTACTCGGACCCATTCAGGGTTTGCAGCTCCAGGCGGCTTCTGCCGGACTGAATGCCCAGTTTGCCGTCCTGCAGCTTGAGCTTGACTTCATTGGCCGCTGGCAGTGCGCGGACAAAGTCAAGCAGCTTGCGTGCGGCAACCGTTGTAGACTCCACATCGTCACCCACGCCGAAGTCGGCATGCGTGGTGATCTGGACCTCTAGGTCAGTTGCCACAAACGCAATTTTATTCCCCTCTTTACGCAACAGAATATTTGCCAGGATCGGCATCGTGTGCCGGCGCTCTACAATCCCGGCGACCGTTTGCAGCGGTTTGAGCAGCGCATCGCGATTCGCTTGTAACAGTTGCATGATTATCCTTTTAAGGTTTGTTCCAATACGTGTAACTGGTGATTCAACTCGGCGTTCTTGGCACGCTGTTCCGTAATCTTGCGAACTGCATGCAGCACCGTTGTGTGATCTCTGCCGCCGAACGAATCTCCAATTTCCGGCAGGCTTTTCTGCGTTAATTCCTTGGCCAGGTACATGGCGATCTGTCGGGCCATGGCAATATTAGCCGGCCGACGTTTCGAGTACATCTCCTGGACCTTCAGCTTGTAAAAATCGGCCACTGTCTTCTGGATGTTCTCGATGGTAATCTGGCCGATCGATACCGACAGCAAATCCTTGAGCGCTTCCTTGCAGAATTCGACCGTGATGATTTTCACGCCATGAAAGCCGGCGTAAGCAGACACCCGGGACAGCGCCCCTTCCAGTTCCCTGACATTACTGCGCAAATGCTTCGCTATGAAGAACGCCGCTTCTTCCTTCAGGACGATAGAGGTTTTCTCTTCGGCCTTGCGCAACAGGATGGCAACACGCATTTCCAGCTCGGGCGGCTCGATCTGTACCGTGAGGCCCGAATCGAAGCGCGACGTAAGCCGGCTGTTGATATCCTGCAATTCGCGCGGATAGGTATCGGAAGTAATCACGATTTGCCGGCCGCGCTGCACCATGGTTTCATAGAGCAGAAAGAACTCCTCCTGCGTGCGTTCTTTTTTGCGAAAAAACTGGATGTCATCGATCAGCAACAGATCCAGCGAATGATAATACCGTTTCAGATCGTCAAAAGTATTGGTCTGGAACGATTTGACCATGTCGGAATAATACTGGTCGGCATGAATATAACGAACCCGGCTGACCTTGCCTGCCTTAAATAGTGCGTTACCGATGCCGTGCATCAGGTGCGTCTTGCCCAGGCCCGTGCTGCCATACAGAAAGAACGGGTTATACGAAGAAACGCCGGGATTTTCAACGATTTGTGCAGATGCGGCGTTGGCCAGCTGGTTGGATTTACCAATGACCAGGCTTTCGAACGTCAGGTTCGCATTCATGTGCGAACGTTTGTACACGTGGTCTTCAGGCGCCTGTCCAACCGTCTCGATAATAACCACGGGTTCTTTGCCCGTTGCTGCCGGTTCCACAGCCGTTGTTGTCCGGGTTGCCGTATGCAGCGCTGCGCTGGCGCCATGGCCATTGAGCTGGGTGGCCGCGCCGTTAGTGTATTCACGGGGCGCCGGGGCGCCAGCCGTTGGGCCAGCAGGCATACCCGTCGGCGGCGACATGGCCGGGCCATGCACCTGGGACACATGATGGTCGCGTCGCGCTACCTGGAAGATGACCCGGATACCTGGTCGGTTAAACCAGTTGCTGGCCAGTTCCTGGATGCGCTGTGTATAGTTGGTGCGTGCCCAGTTCTGTTTGATGGCGTTTGGCGCGGACACGCGAACTTCGCCCAGTTCTTCATCAAAACTGAGAAATGACAGGGGGTGCACCCATGCCTTCATCTGTTCGGGAGGGAGTTCCTGGGCCAGGGAATGCACGCAGGATTGCCAAAACTCTTGCATATCGACGTCAATCTGAAAACGTCCTATTTTACCCTGATTCGGACAAAGTTATCCACAGGCAGCCCGGCTGTTTCAAAGTTTCCACAGCAGTTGACGCTTTGTCGCAAAAAGGATAGAAACATCGGGCAATAAGGGGCTATCTGAGGCAATTTTGCATCATCTTGCCGCGATTGTTCGCAGATAGGGCATACCCATCAGCAGACACTTGACAACAGAAAGGCAAATATTATTGGAAAAGCCACCTAAACCATTGACTATTCACAAAAAATTTGATGAAATATAAGGCTTTACAAAATTGCGATACGTGCCTGATGTTTAGCGGACGGCATAGTTGATGCGTGATGAACGCATTTTTCAGCCGCTGCCTTTTAGTATCTTTTAAGATTTCAGGCACTGCGATACGTAAAAAACGCTGGAAAAGACTCTGGGGCCGGTTTCAAGCAGGTTCGACATTTCCCTTGTTATTCAATGGGTTGTGAGCCTGGGCTTTGCTGTTGTCGGTTCGCTTTTTGTCATGTTGCTCATCTTTGCGCATGCGGGCTGCAACCGGCACCGGGCACACGAAAAGCAGGTCGGTTGCCTGATGGGCGGCCAGAGTCGGGCAGCAAGCTAAGCCCGCTCACCCGGATTGCAAGTGGCAACACCTGGTCCTGGAGCGGCGCAGAACAATGTGATGGGTCGTCAGTGAAGCAGCCAATTAGGGCTGGCATTGCGACACAACACAACAGACAGCCTGCGGTCAGCCTTTGCTGTAACCCGTTATCAGCCCAAACGTCACCCATGTGAGGTTTGGCTGCGGGCAGAGTCACCGTATCAATGCTTTTGTCTTGACACGCGGCGGCGAACAAACCGTCCGGCAGTAGCCGTATTTAACTTTAGCTCTTTATTTTTGGTGGAATTTCCATGAAACGTACTTACCAACCTTCCGTAACTCGTCGCAAACGCACACACGGCTTTCGTGTCCGCATGAAAACCCGTGGTGGCCGCGCCGTGATCAACGCTCGCCGCGCCAAAGGCCGTAAACGTCTGGCCGTCTGAGTGCGATCCGGACCCCGATCCGATCGCGCCTGACCAGGCAGAAGACGGTTCCTGTCCGTTTCATGCAAAGCGCCACCTATCCCAAAGCGGCGCGACTGCACCGCCCCTCTGAATTCACGAATCTTCTGAGAGGAAGACGTGTGTCCCGGGGGGCGTTGTTCACTCTGAACCACGCGCAGCCCTCGCCCCCTTTGCCCGAGCCCACTGCAAGACTGGGCATGATTATCGCCAAGCGCTTTGCTGTGCGGGCGACCACCCGCAACACCATCAAGCGAGTCATTCGCGAATCCTTTCGTCATCACCGTCTGAACCTGCCGGCCGCCGACTATCTGGTGCGCCTGCATTGCAAGATCGAACCGTGTTCGCTGACGGTACTGCGCCAACGGGTGCGCCAGGAAGTAGATAGCCACTTCGCACGCGCGCTTGCCAGTCGTCCCGACAACAAGGAGCAGCGATGATTCGCCAGATTCTGATTGCACCGATCCGTTTTTACCGGTACTTTATCAGTCCCTGGGTGGGTCAGTCCTGTCGGTTTACGCCCACCTGCTCGGCTTATATGGAACAGGCTATCCATACGCACGGCGCCGGCAAGGGCCTGTGGCTGGGAACCAAACGGCTTTGTCGCTGTCATCCCTTTAGCCCAGGCGGTCATGATCCGGTGCCGCCGGCCAAGGCATCCACAGGCGCCACGACCGCAGCAAATCATGAATAATTTCAGTAGACTGCCTGCAAAACCGCATTCCCGCAATATGCACTGGGTTACACTAGTGCGTTTTTCCAACCGCTCTTACTGTAATCAGGTTACATGGATATCCGACGCACCATACTCTGGATGATATTTGTTTTCTCGGCATTTATGCTGTGGAACAACTGGCAAACCTATACCGGTCATCCCTCTCTTCTTGGCGAACAGCCCACGGTCGCGCAGCAGGATAATACTGCACCGGCTTCGGCGACACCGCAAGCCGATACGCCGTCTGCACCAGCGGTGCCGGGTGCGTCAACCACGCCTGCCCAGGCACAGGCTGCGACAAGCGCGCCATCCGAGATTGTTGACGTCGAAACCGACGAGTTCCGTCTCCAGTTCGATACGATGGGCGCGCAACTGGTTCATGCCGAGTTGCGTAAGCACCGGGATACGGCCGACGAAACCAAGTCTGCCGTTCTGCTGGAAAACAACGAGATCTCGCGCTATACGGTACAAAGCGGTATTGTTGCCCCGGCCGGCCAGAAGAAAAACTATCCTGATCAGTACAAGCCTTTCAAACTGATATCGACCGAGACAACCATGACCGGCGACACACTGCCGGTTGTGTTCGAATCCGAATCGGGCGGCCTGAAAGTGACGCGTACGTACACCTTCAACAAGGGAACGTATCGGGTCGACGTTCAGGACGTTATTACCAATACCAGCCAGGAACCCCAACAGCCATCACAGTATTTGCAGATCACCCGTGACAGCAAGGATCCTCCGGGCGCTTCCAGCTTTTACCATACCTTTACCGGTCCGGCGATCTATACCGAGGAAGGACGCTTCCAGAAATTCTCTTTTTCAGACATAGATAAAAACAGCGCCGAGTACATCAAGCAGTCCAAAGACGGCTGGATCGCCATGATCGAGCATTATTTTGTCACGGCCTGGGTACCGCCAGAAGGCAAAGACCGCCTGTATAACCTGCGCAAGACCCCCGAAGGCCTTTACGCGGTAAGCACTGTCGAGCCGCTGGGCACATTGGCGCCCGGCGCCAGCATCACGACCGGTGCCGAACTGTGGGTCGGCCCGCAGGACCAGGATGCACTGGCATCAGTGGCGCCTGGCCTGGACGTCGTGGTCGATTACGGCTGGCTGACCATCATTGCCAAGCCCATGTTTGCGGTCATGCAATGGATCCACTCGATCGTGGGCAACTGGGGCTGGACCATCGTTCTGCTCACCTGCCTGATCAAACTGGTTTTCTTCCCTCTGTCGGCCGCCAGCTACAAATCCATGGCGAAGATGAAAAACGTCGCGCCACGCATGCAGGCCATGAAAGAGAAATTCGGGGATGACCGTCAGGCGCTCAATGCGGCCATGATGGAAATGTACCGCAATGAAAAAATCAATCCGTTGGGCGGGTGTCTACCCATCCTGGTGCAAATTCCGGTCTTCCTGACCCTGTATCGGGTCCTCTTGGCCAGCGTCGAAATGCGCGGTGCGCCATGGATCGGCTGGATTCACGATCTGTCGGTACACGACCCCTACTTTATCCTGCCGATCTTCATGATGGCCAGTATGTTCCTGCAGATGCGTCTGAATCCGAAACCACCGGATCCGATGCAGGCCAAGATCATGATGTTCATGCCGCTTATCTTCGGCGCCATGATGTTCATGTTCCCAGCCGGCCTGGTGCTGTACTGGTGCGTCAATAACGTGCTGTCCATTGCCCAGCAATGGTTCATCACGCACAATATGAATAAGGCTGCCAACGACGCCAAGATAGGCTGAGTAAGGGACAGACCCCCAGGTCTGTCGGCAGGCTGCCCGCCACGGGCCACGGACCGCTATTGCATACGCAATAGCGGTTTTTTTCTGCCCGACTGTTCATGTTATGATTTTGCAGCACGTCATGGGTCGGCTTGCGACCGCCAGAACACACATAAGAGAGACGCATGAAAAAGCTGGATATCCCTTCGCTGGAAGCCTTTGTCGCTGCCGTAGAGGAAAAAAGCCTGTCCCGGGCGGCGCAGCGCGAAAATCTGGTGACATCAGCGATAAGCAAGCGGATTACCGACCTGGAACAGCATCTGGACAAAACCCTGCTCTCGCGGCACGGTCGCGGCGTTGAGCCCACGCCGGCGGGCATGTTGCTGTACCAGCACGCCAAATCCATCCTGCGCAATTTGCGACTGACCGAGAATCTGATTCACGAATTTGCCAATGACGGAAAAGCCCAATTACGACTGCTGGCCAACCCGTCAACCATATTGCAGTTCCTGCCGCAGCAGATGGCGTCCTACCTTAAAAGCCATAGCCGACTGCGGATCGATCTGGTCGAATGCCACAGCTACGACGTGCCACGGCTGATCGCAGAGGATTCGGGCGATATCGGGATTTATCATGCTGACCAGCCTGCCACGGGCGTGGTTTCCTATCCTTATAAACAGGACCGCGTGGGTCTGGTCGTTCCCAACGGGCATCCGCTGGCGCAACGGCAGTCGCTGTTTCTTGAAGAGGCGCTGGAGTACGATTTGCTTGGCTACTTCCCTCGCCATTCGCTGGACTCCTTTCTGGCCTATGTGGAGCCCTCGCTGTCACGCCCCCCCAATGTGAACCTGCAGGTCTCCAATTTCGAAGCGCGCTGCCGGATGATCATGGAAGGTCTGGGTATTGGCGTTGTGCCCGAAAAAATCGCAGCCAACTATTTGCAGCCCATGGGACTGCAGCTGTTGCATTTGGAAGATAGCTGGGCGCAGCGGCAGTTCTATGTCTGTGTCAAGGCCATTGACGCGCAGCAGCCGCTGATCCGTGAGCTGCTGGACGCGCTGATGCAATAATGCGCGGTCCTGGTCAATTGCATTAGTGACACGGCATTAAGAAGACCGCATGAATGGCCTGCATTCACGACACGCATTAACCGTACCCATTCATCGACTTACAGGGGCGTTAACGGCTCCGCCGCGTTCTGGCGCCCATCCGTTCGGGTGTTAACGCGACAGGTTGCGCAATGGCTGCCCTCGCACCCAGTTGTTCAGATTTTCCAGAAAAATATCGGCTACACGCGCCTCGTTACCGATGGAATGGCCGGCCGTGTGCGGCGATACAATAACGCTTGGCATATCCCACAGTGGCGAATCCGATTCAAGCGGCTCTTTTTCCACCACATCCAAGTAAGCGCCGGCGATATGGCCTTTGCGCAATGCGTCGATCAGCGCCGCCTCGTCAATGACCTCGCCGCGCGACACGTTAACAATACAGGCGCCAGGTTTCATCGCATCCAGCGCTTTGCGATCAATCAGTCGACGCGTCGTCTCGGTCAACGGACAGGCCAGGATCATCCAGTCGGTTTCCGGCAGTATCCGATGCATGGCGTCGTACGAGATCATGGGAATGTCTGTCGGAGTGGTAACGGCGCTGTTGCGCAATACGGTCACCCGCATGCCAAGCATGCCCAGATAGCGCTGTATGGTTTGCCCTATGGGCCCCCAGCCGGCCAGCACCACGTGCTGTCCCTGCAGATCTGCCGGCATCAAATCATCCAGCAGCGGCGCCCATATATGATCGCGCTGTGCCTGTTCCAGAAAACGAAAACGCCGGTTCAATGCCAGCACCGCAGCCAGCACGCTTTCGGCGACGATCCCCGATAGCGCACCAGTGGAACTGGTGACTTTGAGCCCCTTGTCACGCAGGCTCACATAGACCGGGCGATCCACACCCGCAGAATGAACATGCACCCACTGCAAATTGGGCGCTTGCTCCATCATCCGGTAAAAGGTGTCCGTTGCAGGATCCAGCACATACTTGGTTGAACGCCCCGTGATATCCCGGGACACAAATGCAATATCAACCTGTGCCAGGGTCTGATCGTCCAGTCGTTGACCGCTATAGGGTATAAAGTGAATCTGATCCAGGCCGTAGCGCGACCTTGCAACCTCGCGCACGTACGCCTGCACCTTTGCCGAAATCAGTACATTCAATGCCTGTGTTGCCATGGTTTTTCAAGTGCAATAGAGAAGAATGAAAGGGGGCAAGCAGGCGTGCCGCCCCCTATGGAAAGATAATGAACCAAGTCTGCCGCAATTGGGCTGGCAACGGCTTATTTTGCAGAAATATTCATTTCAGCGGTAAACGCTTTCCACTTCTCATTCTCAGCTTTCACAAATTGGGTGAAGGATTCGGCGGTGCCGCCCACCGGCTCGGCACCTTCGTTGGATAACTTGGTTTTGACCGTGGGATTCTGCAACACCGTGTTGATATCCTTGTTCAGTTTCTGAATGATATTATCCGGTGTTTTTGCCGGCGCGAAATAACCAAACCAGGATCCCATGGCAAAGTCCTTGTAACCGGCCTCCTGCATGGTTGGTACATCTTTGAGCGCAGGCGAACGTTTCGTGGTGGAAACAGCCAGCGGGATAAGCTTACCGCCCTTGATATTTCCCATGACCGAGGGCAGCGTCGCAAACATGAACTGCACGCGTCCCGACATGACATCATTCAAGGCATCCGCGCCTTTATAGGGGATATGCGTCACGGTCAAATTGCGGGTTTTGGCCATCATTGCGCATGATAAATGCGCGGCCGTCCCCACACCGGTAGACGCACAATTGAATGACCCTGGCTTGGCCTCGATCTGTCTGGTCAGTTCCTGCACCGATTTGACATTCAGCGAGGGTGCCACGACCAGCACGTTTGGCACATCAGCGACCAGTACCACTGCGCGCAGATCAGTCATCGTGTTAAAGGCCCTTTTGGAATAAATGTATGGATTGACAGCGATGGGGCCGATCGAATTCATCAGGATCGTGTAGCCATCGGGTTTGGCACTGACCACTGCGCCCGTACCAATGTTGCCGGCGGCACCTGGCTTGTTTTCTACGACAACGCTTTGGTCCCACATCTTGCCCAGCTCATTGCTTACTTCACGCGCAATAATATCGGTGGTGCCGCCAGCGGTAAAGGCAACAACCGTTTTGACCGGTTTGGTCGGCCATTCCTGTGCCAAGGCTGTCGATGCGGTCGCATGCATGGCCACAATAGTGGCCAAAACAGCGGCCTGCCCGATCTTTGAATTACACTTGTACATGGTCTGTCTCCTCGTATTTGTTAAAGTAATTACATCTGTGAATAGCTATTTTTCCGACACACGGTCGCAGATATACGCACACGGTCATGGCTCACCGCAATGGCGGCCAAGTTGCTTGCGTTGGTGATGCCACAACACGTCCTGCATACGGTCTGCCTGCCCGCCCCGAATGAGCCGCAAGCGCGCTCGCGGACTGATTGCAGTATCCAGACAGCAAGACGCAAAAGCGCCGGCTCAGTCCATAAAGCTGGCGTCCAGCCTTTCCATTTTTCTCAACAATGCCGGCCACTCCATCAGCCCATAGGGACGACGCGTGCCAGGCTGGTAATTTTTGTAGGTTTCTTCCAGCACTGGCGCACTCACCTCATTCAGCGGTGTATTGCAGGACATGGCGGCAATCTGGGCACGGCAGGCCAGCTCCAGGCGATGCATCCAGTTGAACGCCTCGCCTATCGTATTGCCCGCTGTAAGCAAGCCGTGATTGCGCAAGATCATGGCTTCGGACGTACCCAGGTCCCTGACCAGAGATTCCTGTTCACTCAGATCCAGCACAACGCCCTGGTAGTCGTGATACGCAATGCGCAGAAAACGCATGGCTGTCTGATTCAGTGGCAGCAACCCGCATTTGAGCGAGGAGACCGCCATCCCGGCCCAGGTATGCGTGTGAATCACACAGGCAACTTCCCTGCGGGCTTCGTGGATCGCACTGTGAATCACAAAGCCTGCCTTATTTACGCCGTAATTGAGATCCTCAAAATCCGGCGAACTCAATAGATTGCCTTTGTGGTCAATTTTGAGCAGGCTCGAGGCCGTAATCTCTTCGTACAGCAGTCCATAGGCATTGATCAGGAAAGCATCTTCTTCATCGGGCACTCGCAGCGAAATGTGATTGGCGATCATATCGGACATGCCGTAGTGCGCCATCAGGCGGTAGCAGGCAGCCAGGTCTACGCGCGCCTGCCACTCCGTCTCGCTGCATGTCTGTTTTGCACTTGCTATGTGAATCTGGCTCATCATTTGGTCCTTTTTGAAATATGAATTCTTTTGCATTCATAATAAAAAACAGCAGCACCAACCGTTCACTGCTGCTAACCCTATATAGCAATTGAAATAAATATTCTTTGATTGCAATGGGCTGCTTACGATGCCCGCTGCGAGAAGGTGCGTTCGAAAACGCCTTCGGCAATGCGATTTTTAAGAATCTCGATGGAGCCGCCCGCGATCATCCAGCCGCGACAACGACGCACACAATACTCCACCAGCGACTCACGGCTATAACCCATGCCGCCCATCACCTGCAATGCCTCGTTGGCCACATCAAAACCGATCTGGTTGCAGTACGCCTTGGCGATGGCCGTCTCGGTAGGTGAAGGAAAGCCGCTGTCTGCGCCAGAGGCGGCCTTGTACAACAGCAACTGCGCGGCATCAAGTTTGATACGCATATCGGCAAACTTCCATTGGATGCCCTGAAACTCGCACAGCAGCTTGCCGAACTGTCGTCGTTGCAGCGCCCACTGCCGGGCCTCTTCGTAGGCGTATCGCCCCAGCGCCAATGACCGCGAGGTATTGCCAAGTCGCTCCACATTAAAGCCAGCGATCTGCTTTTTGAAGCCGCCTTCGCCCAACACCACCTGCTCATCGGGTATATACACGTTGTCCATAAAAATCTCGACCCATTCCTCGTCGGACATAAAGGCGGAACGTTTACCCAGTCGCATGCCCTCTGCCTGGGTCTCGATCATGACCGAGCCAATACCCTTGGTACCCGGCCCGAAACGCACGTAGGCAAGAATGAAATCGGCATGCGGCCCGTGTGTCGTGAAAATTTTTGTTCCGTTGATACGCCATCCCTTGCCATCGCGGGTGGCCGTGGTCTTAAGTTCTGTCACGGCTGAGCCGGCATCCGGTTCGGTCATTCCCACTGCAATCAACGCTTTGCCTGCCAGCAGCGGCTTCAGATATTTCTCTTTCTGCAAGTCCGATCCATACTCGGCCAGCACACGGATCGCTCCGAAATTGCCGGCCTGAACCACATCGGCACTGCGCGGACAGACCGATGCCACAGTCTGTATGGCAATCACTGCGTCCATCAGCGTGCCACCCAGTCCACCGTCTGCTTCAGCAATAGTGATGCCAAGCAATCCCTGAGCTGCCATACGGCCGGATATATCCCATGGATAGTCCTGGCTATGTGCTCGCGCAACGGCGCCATCGCGCAGTTCGTTTTCGGCAAAGCGGCGCACCGCCGATTCAAAGCCCTTTTGTTCTGTATTCAGTTCGAAATCCATGCCTTTTATTCTCCTGCTTCAAATTTATTTGATAGTAATTACAACTGTGATATCTCGCGCAGACGGACAACTGCATCAACTGCGACAACGCCGTCTTTTCGAACAAACAGCGGATTGATCTCTGCTTCGGTCACCGGTTGAGCATCGATCAGCGCCAGCCTGGACAGCGCGACAATGGCGCGGGCCAGCGCGTTGCAATCGCCTTCGGGCAACTGCCGGTAACCACGAATCAATTGTGTGTGTTTCACTTCATGGATCATCTGCCAGGCCACTTGCTCGGACACCGGCGCCAGCCGCAGGGAAAAGTCCGGTTTGAGCTCTGCAGTGATGCCGCCTGCGCCAAGCATCACGGTCGGGCCAACCAGCGGGTCGTGCCGATAGCCCAGCATCAGTTCGATCAGGCGGCCTTCCATTTTCTGCACCATATAGCCGTCAATCACAGCTAGCGGGCAATGAGTCTTGACTTGATCGGCCATCGTGCTCAGCGCGGTAGCCAGAGCTTGCTCAGAGTCAATGCCAACCTTCACGCCACCGGCTTCTGTTTTATGAAGAATGTCCCGCGAGACAACCTTCAGGACCACCGGATAATCAATTGAATGGTCTGGCGCATGCGGTTGCACCATGGCGGACGAAACGACATCAATGCCCAGCGTGCCAAAGACCGACATGGCTTCAGGCTCGCTCAAATTGCCGCTAGCCGGGCAACCATCGGGCAACGTCACAGTCGGCAATTGCGCTGGCTGGCGCTGCCCTAGCGGCACGAAAAATGCGGCCAATGCATCTGCGCATGATTCGGGGGTACGAAAGGCTGCAATTGCATTTTTTTGCAGCAACTGCAATGATGCCTGCGCTTCGGGCGACAAAAATGCCACCAGTGGTTTGCTGCTGCCGTGCGCGGTTGCAACTGCATTCAGTATGGGCTGGACCACATATTGCGGATGAAATTGCGCCGAAGAGCCGGCGATGCATAGCACAGCGTCACACCAGTCGCTCTGCATGATCTCGGTCAGCAGGTCCTGATACTGTTCACTGCTGGCCGCCAGGGTCAGATCGATGACCGGCGTCTGGCGTATGTTCAGACCGCGCGAGGCCATATGCGAAATGAATTGTGCAGGCGGTGCAACCGCAACGAACCCGCGCAAGCCCAGGTTATCGACAACGGTTGCCGCACCCCCGCCGGTGGTCGTAATGACGGCCACGCGCGCCGGCGTATCTGTCCAGATCTGTGGCCGCATATGCGCATAGCGCGCAGCCAGCGGTGCGATCTCAAAAAGGGTCTCCAGCATGTTGACGCGTATGACGCTATGGGCGCGGAAATAGGCATCCATGGCGGCATCATTGCCGGCAATGGCGCCGGTGTGCGATTGCGACAGGGCGTCTCCCTGCTCCGAGCGCCCCAGCTTATATGCGATCACCGGCTTGCCGGCGCTGCGCGCCCGTTCCAGGGCGCCACTTAATGTATGCACATCCCGCAAGGTTTCCAGGAACAGCAGTATCACGCGGGTCGCGTCATCATCCACCATGGCGTCCAGTATTTCGCCAACTGAAATATCGCTTTCGTTGCCAACGGACACCAGATGGGAGAAACCAAAACCGCGCGCAGCCGCCCGAGACATGAGCGAGCCCATCATCGAGCCGCTTTGCGAAATAATACCGATATCGCCGGCAGTCAGATTGTCCATTTCAAATGCCGCATTGACGGAGATAACGCCACCGCTGTGAACATTGGCTAGACCAATACTATTGGGCCCCAGCACCCGTACGCCCAGGCGCCTTGCGGTCGCGCGCAGTTCCTGTTGCCTTTGCATGCCCTCTTCACCCGCTTCGGCAAAGCCGTCGGAGTAGATGGTGACCATGCCGATGCCCTTGCGTGCACATTGCTCGACCACGTCGGTGACACCGGCACTGTCGATCATCACGAACGCATGATCCACGTTATCGGGAAGCTGATCAATGCTGCCCCAGGCTTTGACACCATTGATCTGCGGGGCCGAAGGATTGACTGGATAAATATTGCCGGCAAAGCCGTGTTTCTGCATGAATCGCAAGGGCCTGGCGGTATTTTTTTTCTGATTGCTCGAGGCGCCAATCAGTGCGACCGACCCGGGGTTGAGCAATGCCTTGTTAAAGGCCCGACGCTGCGAAGAGCATTCGCTGCGCTGGTTTGAATCGTCATGTGTCATTGTCATTACCACTACTTCAATATGAAATTTTTATTGTGTTCAGCGACAGCTGCCGTACCTGCAAGGCTTCGAGCATCCAGACCTGTGATTTGAGTGCAGCTGCAGCCTGGGCGCCCAGCACAGGCGTGACCAGCTCATCATATTTGTCATTGAGTTCGTCATCATCTAGCGGACATTCCGGATCGCCTTTGCGATCCTGCGCATAGTGCTCATGAGTCTGCCCACTGTTCATCACAATTGTCACGCGCGAAGAACGATGCCGCGGGAACGCGGCGGTCAACGCCTCATCTGCAGTCAAAGAGATTTTTTTCATCAAGGCACGTGTATCCGTATCCGTGAGTCGCTCCGTATCGAAGGCATCCAGCCTGACCGACCCATGGCGCAGTGCATGGGCAACCACATAGGGCAAACTGAATTTGCCTTCAAATGCCGTCAGCGGATCGGCATTGCCGGTCACATTGATCGCAGTTTGATAGGTCGCAACGTGGATCGACGCGATATCATCCGGCCTGATGCCATGTTCCTGCTGCAGCGCAAGTACTGCATCGATGGAAGCAAAGGTATGGCCGCAACAGCCATGATTTTTCTGGGTAATACGGGTGATGTTGTAGTCCACGCCAAGACCGGCAGTGACTACGGGAAGATTCAGCGATCCGCCCAGTGCAGCAGCAAAACCGGCCTCGCCTTCCAGAATGTCGGCCACGCCGGTGACGCCGGCCGCGGCGGCAGTGCCCGCCCGTATGCCCACTGCGGCAGCGTGCCCGGCATGCAGCGCCTTGGTCATGGCGTCGGAACGGAACGCCTGTTGCAAGCCGGCAGCAAATGTCGCTGCGGTGGCAATGGCGTGCTGCATCACGGTCTGATCGCCAGGCGCATACAGCGCTGCCACGGCAGCGGCAGCGCCAATACTCCCAACCGTTCCCGTCGTATGAAAATAGCGGTAATGTGCTGGCTGAATGGCAGCAGCCAGTCGGGTGGAGATTTCATAGCCCACCACAATCGCCGTCATAAACGCCAGCCCGTCAGCGTCTCGCGTATCGGCGGCCGCCAGCGCTGCCGATACGACAGGACAGCCCGGATGATAGACACCATCACGGAAAATATCATCGAACTCCACCGTATGCGACACACTGCCGTTGATCCAGGCGGCGGTGGCCGGAAAGGTCGTGGTGCCAAATCCCGGCAGGCGGGCAAAGCCGACACCGGTTTCATCCGCATGGGCCCGAATCAGTTCTACACCCGGGGACATCCGTGTACCAGGATAGAGTGCGGCCAGCCAGTCAAGCACCGCGCGTTTCGTATGATGAAGTACCGGGTCGGTCAGTGTGCGTTCACCGCTTTCCCGGGCACCGTAATGAGCAAGTTCATGTATGAGCATAGATCGCTTTGTATGTGAAGGCCGCCTGCAGCAGCAGGCAAATGTAAGCATTTATTCTAGGCAACCGGCGCCGCCGGGCTTTGAAAGTTTTAGAACGCTGCTATCTCGTACCGTGCAAGCAACCGCCCGGCTTCAAGCCAATAGGCAAAAATCCTGCGTTGTCGGCGGTCTGTAATCCTGCGTTTTCAGTTGTGATTCGAATCGGCTGGGGCCGCCGACGGCATCGCTGGCTATGAGTGCCTCATCTGCACGGGCCAGCCGTCGGGCGCGGCGCGACCGGCGGCAAGCGCCCTGCCATCACCAAAGGTGATGTTGTCCATGACTTTTGGTAGCTTACGCAGACGCAAAATCCGGCTTAGACTTCAACCGAAGCTGTTACGGGCTGCCATGGCGTTACAATCGGCGCCTTTCCTGTACGGCAACAGGACTCATTTACAAAATAAACACAATGGTGATTGCGCCTTGATCACCCACACGGAGACAAACTTTATGCGTCTGAGCCCCTTTTTTTTCCTGCTGACCTGTGCAGTAGCGCTCGGGCTTGCGCCTGCTGCCCATGCCGAAGTCAGTTTTTCTGAACGCCCCATTCGACTGATTGTGCCTAGCTCGCCCGGCTCGGGACTGGATAATCTGGCCCGCACCTTTGCGCCCCGCATGGGACAGACCCTAAAGCAATCTGTCGTGGTGGAAAATCTGGCCGGCGCATCCAACATTTCTGGTACTCGGGAACTGGTTCGCGCCAAGCCCGATGGCTACACCCTGGAGCTGATCTCCTCGAACCATGCAGTCAATCCAAGCCTGCACAAAAACCTGCCCTATGATTCGGTGACGGATATTACAACTGTATCCAATCTGGTGACCTCGCCGTTGGTGGTTGCTGTACCCAATAGCTCGCCCTACAAAACCCTGGGCGAGTTGATTGCCGCGGCCAAAAAAGAGCCCAAGCGGCTCAATTACGGGTCGGCCGGTGTCGGCACAGCCCTGCATCTGGCCGGCGTCCTCTTTGAAAAGCGCGCCGGTGTGCAAATGACCCATATTCCCTATAAGGGCGGCAACACCATTGTGAATGATCTGGTCTCGAACCAGATCCAGGTCGCCTTTCTGGCCGTTGCCAGCGTCTCGGAACAGATCAAGGGAGGCATGTTGCGCGGTCTGGCGGTCACTTCTTCCAAACGCAGCCAGATCCTGCCCGATTTGCCGACATTAACCGAAGCCGGGGTTGCAGATTATGTTTACGAACCGTGGCTTGGCATGATCGCGCCTGCAAATCTGCCCGATGACATTCGCGATAAGCTGCAGGCCACAGTCAAGGATGTGTTTGCCACCTCAGAGGTGAAAGACAAACTCGAACGCCTTGGCTTCAATATCGTTGTATCCGATCCTCAGACCTTTGGCAAAACCATTCAGAATGATATCGACGAGAGCGCAGCGCTGCTCAAATAAGGATGTTGATACTGGGAGCAGGCCGGGTCAGCAAAATGGCACTGCTGCGCTCCTGATGGCTGTGCGAGGGTAGCCAGGCTGGTGGCTGGTGGTTCCTAAATGGTTTTTCACTATTTACTTACATGGCTACCGGTGCTCTAATCCCGATCAAACCTGATTTTCGCGAGTTTGATTTGTGGTCCATTGATCCTACTTCCCTGTATCTGTTCATCGCCGTGTGTGAAACCGGCAGCATTGCGCGTGCCGGCGAGCGCGAGCTGCTGTCTGCTGCTGCCGTGAGCAAGCGCATGGTTGAAATAGAAAGAAAAATTGGTGCGCCACTGTTGTTGCGCAGCCAGCGTGGTGTTACGCCCACGTCGGCCGGCCAGGTACTGCTAAAGCACGCCCGCAGCATCATGGTGGATTACCGTAAGCTGCAAAGCGAGCTGAGTGAGCACGCCCAGGGCGTCAAGGGCCATGTGCGGCTGCTATCCAACGTCTCGGCCATCATGGAGTTTTTGCCGGCTGATCTGACCTCGTTCCTGGAAACTCACCCGAACATCCAGGTTGATCTCGAAGAGCATTTCAGTAGTGATATTCCCAGAAAAATTGAAGAAGGCAATGCTGATATCGGCATTTGTCGCGATTTCGTCCCCACCGGCAACACCTGCGTGACGCCCTACCGCTACGATCATTTCGCGATCGTGGTCAACAAGGCGCACCCGCTGGCCGGCAAAAAATCGCTTATGTTCGAGCAAACGCTGGACTATCCGCAAATCGGCTTTTCCATGCAAACCTCCATGAACACACTGATGTCGCATATAGCGGGTCGGCAGGGCAAGATCCTGACCTATCGCACGCATGTCAGCTCTTTTGATGCGGCCTATCGGCTGATTGAAGCCAATCTGGGCATTGCGGCACTACCGCGCGAAGCCGTCGAACGGTATGTCAGGCTTTATGATCTGGAACTGATTCCGCTAAACGATCCATGGGCGCGGCGCAACTTCGTACTGTGTACCCGCGCCAACGAAGCGCTGTCAGGGTCGGCCCAGAAACTCTTTGACCATCTGCAGGCCCAGGCCAGCCGCGCCTTGCCCGCCCACAGCGCAAGCCAGCAACGCCCCCGACCATAACAAAACCTGATGGTTACCATGACCATCCGGGCATTACCGTAAACCGCAATTCATCGTAGACTGTTCTCATCAAGTAAAGGAACCGTCATGACAGATCATGTTCATATTCAGGAGGTCGGCTTGCGCGATGGCCTGCAAAGCATCGCTACCACCATGCCGACCGAAGCCAAGAAGCGCTGGATCAGCGCCGCATACGACGCCGGATTGCGCCATATAGAAGTGACCTCATTCGTCCCGCCAAAGCTACTGCCCCAGTTGGCCGACGCCGCGCAAATCGTGGACTATGCCCTGCAGTTTGATGGCCTGACCGTCACTGCGCTAGTACCCAACCTGAAGGGCGCCGAAAACGCCCTGAAGGCTGGTGTACATCGCATCATAGCCCCAATCTCTGTCAGCACGCAGCATAGCCTGGCCAATGTCCGCCGCAAACCCATGCAAATGGTGCAGGAGTTCGGACGTATCCGTGAACTGATCGATGCCCACGGTGGGCGCACGACGCTGATAGCGGGCCTGTCTACCGTGTTCGGTTGTACGCTGCAGGGTGAAGTGCCTGTCGATGACGTATGCGATGTCGTGCGCGGCAGTATCGCAGCCGGCGCCGATACCGTGGCGCTTGCCGATACGACGGGACACGCAACGCCTGCGCAGGTGCAGGATGTGATTACGGCGGTGCGCGCCGTGGCGGGCGAGCGTTTGCGTAGCATGCATTTTCATGACACCCGTGGTATGGGCCTGGCCAATACGGTTATCGCATTGCAGAACGGCATCAGAGAATTTGATGCCTCACTGGCCGGTATAGGCGGCTGTCCGCATGCGCCCGGCGCTACCGGCAACGTGGTCACCGAAGATCTGGTTTTCATGCTCGAATCCATGGGCTATCACACTGGTATTTCAGTTGAACGCCTGCTGGCCTGCCGGCAGATCCTGTCGCAGGCCCTGCCGCAGGAACCCCTGTACGGCTTTATCAATCTGGCAGGTCTGCCCAACACATTCACGCAGCAAAGAGCAACACAATGAATTCTGTCTCATCACAAGCATTGCCCCTGGCGGGTATCCGTGTCGTTGAACTGTCCCATATGGTTATGGGACCGACCTGCGGAATGATTCTGGCCGATCTGGGCGCTGAAGTCATCAAGGTCGAACCGCTTACCGGCGACAAGACCCGCGAACTGCTGGGTGCCGGCGCCGGTTTTTTCCGCACATTCAACCGCAACAAGAAAAGTATTTCGGTTGACATAAAAGACAAGCAGGCCATTGATGCCGTCCTCAAGCTGGTGGATTCGGCAGACGTTTTCGTCGAAAACTTCAAGCCCGGCCGCATGGCTTCACTGGGCCTTGATTATGACAGCCTGAAGGCGCGCAATCCGGGGCTTATTTATGTGTCGCACAAGGGATTTTTGCAAGGGCCCTACGAGAAACGCCTGGCCCTGGATGAAGTGGTGCAGATGATGGCCGGCCTGGCCTATATGACGGGTCCCGTTGGCCGGCCATTGCGTGCCGGCACCTCTGTCAACGACATCATGGGCGGCATGTTCGGTGCGCTGGGTGTCCTGGCTGCGCTATTTCAGCGCAACAGCACAGGCCAGGGCAAGGAAATCCAGAGCGCATTATTCGAAAACTGCGTGCTACTCTCAGCGCAACACATGCAGCAGTATGCGGTCACGGGCGTGGCCGCCAACCCCATGCCGGAACGCATTAGCGCCTGGGGTATTTATGATACTTTCGAATTGGCCGGTGGCCGCCTCATGTTCATCGCAGCAACGGGCGATGCGCCTTGGAAGGAACTGTGCGAGATTCTGCAACGCCCTGATCTGTATCTCGATCCGCGCCTGAAAACCAATAACGATCGTGTGCTCGCGCGCGACTGGCTGATTCCTGAACTGGGCGCAACGCTAAAAAGTATGGAAGCCGAATCGCTGGCGCCCATTTTTGAGGCACGGCAAATTCCGTTTGCCTATATCACCAAGCCAGAAGAGCTGTTCGATGACCCGCACCTGCAGCAAAGCGGCGGCCTGGGCCGTCAGGTACTGGAAGACGGCTCGGAAACGCCCATGCCCCTGTTGCCGATCAGCATGGACGGCCAGCGTCTGCAGCCGCGGCAACCCATTGCGCGTATTGGTGAACATACTGAGAGCGTATTGCGTGATCTGGGTTACGAGGCAGCCGAGATCGCCCGCCTGGCAGCAGCCGGCGTGCTGAAGGTAGTGTAATCGACGTTGTAACTGCTGAGATTGGGTGGTGCCTGATAGATTATCCTCATACATCAGGACGGGCGTTTTTCCCAGCGTTTCTCCTTGGATTACGTATCAGTTCCCCGCTGTCCCCGTTCTCTTGCCGCGTTGCCCGACGGGGCCTGGGTCGCAATGACTTAAACACCGTCATTTTCACCAACAGTGGGCCGTGCTGATTTCGCCGTAGACGGAACACCAGGGCGAGATCGGCCATAAAGCGCGGGCTTTCTGGCCGATGCGAAGAGGCATTGCGCCAACTTATCCCTTGCCTGCTTTGTCCTTCGTGTCTGCGGCATAGCCCCCCTGTTGCGCTATCGCCTGCAGTCCGGCAATCGTAAACGTGTGCATGTGACGAGCCATATCCTCTACGTTATGCGAATACAGCGGCTGTATCGGGGTCGCGATGCGCCGATCCAGAATCAGCAGCATGATGACCGGCCCGATGACACTCAACACGCAGCGCAGCAACTGCGGATCAGCCACCGGCATACCGGTCAGCTCCATGATGACGTCGCGCAATACCTCAAACTTGGGCAGCGTATCTTCTTCCATAATTTGCGACAACAGGGGCGATGGCGCCAGCAACTCTCGTGCCCACAAGCGGATATGCCAGCTTTTGGCATCATAGGTTGCGCGCAACAGCCCTTCTATCAGCAGGTAGAGTTTGTCCGAAGGCGGCGCCGCGCTATGGCCGATCTGCCGCACAAAATCCAGGCTCATGACTTCGCGATGCACTTCCTTGAGCAGGACCAGATACAGGCCATCACGACTGCCGAAATGATAGTTCACAGCTGCCATATTGACGCCAGCGGCCTCGCAGATCGCCTTGCTGGTCGTATCGGCATAGCCGCGCTCGGCAAACAGGGAGCCTGCCTGCGTAATAATATGCCGCACAGTCGCATCGCCGTCACTACGGCTGGCGCGACCACTGCGGACAACGGGGCTGACAGAGGCCGCCTGGGGGCTTTTGCTGCGGGAGCTGTTTTTAGCAATCATGATATCTGGAATCAATATAACAAATGGGTGCTTTACATATAATTCAAATTTGAATTAGAATTAGAATTATAGCTCATTTGCTCATGCCCGACACACGAAGTGAACGGATTATTTCAATCATGAATAAGAAAATTGCAGTTGTAGTAGTTCTTGCCGTCATCGCCATCGCGGCCGGCACATGGTGGTTTTATGGACGGCCTGCCCCGACAGCCGATCATCTGACGCTATATGGCAATGTCGATATCCGGCAGATCTCACTGGCTTTTGAAAACAGCGACCGGGTACGTGAAATGCGGGTCGAAGAAGGCGACAGCGTGAAGGCTGGTCAGGTACTGGCCACGCTGGATACCCGCAGCCTGGCACTGCAAGCCGATCAGGCAAAGGCACAGGTAGGTGCACAGGAGCAGGCGTTATTGCGATTGAAAAACGGCACCCGCCCCGAAGAAGTGGAGCAGTTGCAGGCCCAGGTCAGGGCGGCGCAGGCCCAAGCCCGGCAGGCTCAGATCCGCCACAAAAGGCTAAAAGACATAGCGACACGCTCCGGCGGTCAGGCGATCAGCAAACAGGAAGTGGACGATACACTGGCCTCGGCTCAAGTGGCCGACGCCCAGCTTGAGAACCAGCGCAAAGCCCTCAAACTGGCTCAGATCGGACCGCGTGACGAGGATATTGCCCAGGCGCAGGCCGAGTTGGCCGCAGCAAAAGCGAATCTGGCGCTGCTGGAACATCAATTGACCCTGTCGGTTCTTAAATCACCCACCAATGCGGTTGTCCGCGCACGGCTGCTGGAACCCGGAGATATGGCTTCCCCTGTCAAACCTGCCTATACCCTGGCCCTGACCTCGCCCAAATGGGTCCGGGCCTATGTGAACGAAGTCCAGCTTGGCCACGTCAGGCCCGATATGCCTGCCGAAATAATTACCGACAGTCATCCTGACGAGAAAATCTCCGGGCGTGTCGGCTATATTTCACCCGTGGCAGAATTTACACCAAAAAATGTACAGACTGAAGAGCTGCGTACTAGCCTGGTCTATGAAGTGCGTATTCTGGTTGACGACCCGCAGAACCGGCTGCGCCTTGGCATGCCGGCTACCGTCAATATTGCACTTGACAAGGCAGTGCCTGATACCGATAGTCGGCTCTCTTCCGGAGCAAACAAATGACCAGCCGCAACCCTGCAGCTGACAGCAGCGCTGTCGCAGCAACGGGTCGTCGCTTTGCCGGGAACACAGAGAATCTGGCAGACAGCGGCAAGGTGGCCGTTGGCGCCAGCGGAGTCAGCAAGCGTTTCAAGGTAAAGGAAACAGGTTCAACGGTACTGGCTTTGGATAACGTGGACGTGCAGGTAGCCATGGGCCAGCTCACGGCAATTGTCGGTCCCGACGGCGCCGGCAAAACGACGTTTCTCAGGCTCGTATCCGGGCTGATGCGCCCTGACTCAGGCACATTGCATGTACTGGGTATTGACGTTATTCGCAATCCGCAGGCGGTGCAGGATCGTATCAGCTATATGCCACAAAAATTCGGGTTATATGAAGACCTGAGTGTGCAGGAAAACCTTGATCTGTATGCCGATTTGCATGGCGTTGCGCAGGACGTGCGCCGGGAGCGCTTTGCCAACCTGCTGGAGATGACGGATCTGAAGCGGTTTACCGCGCGCCTGGCCGGCAAACTGTCGGGCGGCATGAAACAAAAACTGGGCCTGGCCTGCACGCTGGTTCGCTCTCCCCAGTTGTTGCTATTGGACGAGCCAACCGTTGGCGTGGACCCTCTTTCACGACGTGAATTATGGGAAATCGTGCAGCACTTGCGGGAACAGGAGCAGTTGTCGGTCCTTCTGACCACCGCGTATCTGGACGAAGCGGAACGCTGCGCCAGTGTATATGTGCTGCATGAAGGCAGACTGCTTTCCAGCGGTCCACCGGAGACAACCAGTGAACATGCTCGTGACCTGTGCTATCTGATAACGCCAACCAGCAATGAACACCCTCGCGATCTACAAGCGCAACTGCTGGATAACACCGCCGCGGTCATCGATGCAGTACCGGAAGCGGGAGATGTTCGCGTCATTCGGCGCCCCGAATCGGACCTATCACAATTGCAATTGAACGGCCGACCGCTGATGGCTGCACAAGCGCGCCTTGAAGATGGGTTCATGGTGTTGCTGCGCAGTGGTAGCGACGTTGATATGGGCGCAACCACCGACCAGGGTTCCCGGAGCATGAATAACGCTGCTCAAAGCCTTGCAAACACCGGGAGTGCGGGCCAGATGCAGCAGACAAGCAGGGAGAACGCCACAGATGCCATAGACCAACCCCGCTTGCAGAATGCCCCGCATACGGCTTCAGGAAACGGCAATAACGGTAACGGTATCGTGATTGATGTCCGGGATCTGGTCAGAAAGTTCGGCGAATTTACAGCCGTCGATAGCACGACCTTCAACGTCAAACGCGGTGAGATTTTTGGTTTGCTTGGCCCAAACGGCGCCGGCAAAACCACGACCTTTCGCATGCTTTGCGGGCTGCTGCCTGCCACGAGTGGTCACGCCGAAGTGGCCGGCATGGATATGCGCAAGGCCCGCGCCGAAGCCCGTCAGCGTATTGGCTACGTCTCGCAGAAGTTCGCCCTGTATGGCAACCTGTCAGTGATGGAGAATCTGCGCTTTTTTGGTCGCGCCTATGGGCTGATGAGCAAGCGGCTGGCCCAACGCATTACCGCAGTTACCACGCAGTTCGAGCTGCAACGCTATGAGAAGATGCCGGCCGGACAGTTACCGGGTGGTGTCAAACAACGCCTGGCCATGGCTGTCGGGCTGCTGCACGAGCCCGATGTGCTGTTTCTGGACGAACCCACCAGTGGTACTGATCCCCTGGCCCGGCGCGGCTTCTGGCAGCGCATTACCCGGCTTGCCGGTGGTGGCACCACGGTTGTGATTACAACGCATTTTATGGAAGAGGCCGAATATTGCGATCGTATTGTCATTCAGGATGCCGGCAAACTTGTGGCCTATGGCACACCGGATGAAGTACGTGCGCAGGCGGGCGGGACCGACAGGATGACCATGGAAACGGCCTTCATTCGTATTGTGGAGCAGGGACGCAGCGAACGCGGCAATAGCCAGAAGGTGGCGGCATGAGCACAGAGTCGCAATCTGCATCGACAGCGCGTCCAGATCGTAGCGGCGGCTTCTGGCTGCGATTGGTATCGTTAACGCGCAAGGAATTTCGCCAACTGTGGCGTGACGCCAGTAATCTGATGATTGGTATCGGGCTGCCAATAGCGCTGATTCTCATTTTCGGCTATGCGCTTACCTTTGACGTACGCGATGCGCGTGTTGCCGTCGTGCTGGAAGATTCCTCGCCCGTGGCGCAAAGCCTGGTTTCCAGCCTGGAGTTGTCCGACTATTTTGTACCGGTCAAGGTGACATCCATGCATGAAGCCACCGAGATGATGAAGGCGCATGAATCAGATGCCATTCTTAGAATTCCGTCTGATTTCGCAAGACGTCTGTCTGTAGGGGATGCCCAGGTACAAACGCTGCTGCTCGGGTCTGATCCAACGCGCGCCAGCGCCATCAGAAGCTATCTGGAGGGTGCGGTAGCCATATGGGGGCAAAAGCAGGCCTCGCGCAGCCACAGCCCTGCTGCGATGGGCTCTGTGGTCATCGTCGATCGCATGTGGTTTAACGCCGCCAATAACAGCACCTGGTATCTGGTGCCAGGGCTTATTGCACTTATCATGACGCTGGTAGGAACCTTTCTGACTGCGCTGGTCATGGCACGCGAGTGGGAGCGCGGCACGATCGAAGCCCTGTTTGTCACGCCGGTGCGTCCTGTCGAAATTCTGATTGCAAAAATCATCCCCTATTTCTTTATCGGGCTGCTGGGACTGGTCATGTGCGTGGTCACCGCGCGCGTGCTGTTCGATGTGCCCATTTACGGGTCGATGTGGGTTCTGGTGCTGGCATCCATGCTGTACATGTTTGTCTCGTTGGGCATCGGCCTGCTGATCTCTGCCATGACCAAAAACCAGTTTCTGGCCAGCCAGGTTGCACTGCTGGCAAGCTTTCTGCCGGCCATGATGCTGACCGGATTTATCTTCGATCTGCGCAATGTACCCACCGCTGTGTATGTCATTGGCCAACTGGTTCCCGCAACCTATTTTCTTGAACTGGTCAAATCGCTTTTCCTTGCTGGCAATTACTGGCCCCTGATCATCAAAAACTGCAGTGTACTGGCTGTCTATGCCGTCGTTCTGCTGGGGCTGGCGCGTTTTGTCACCCGCAAGAAACTGGATTGAATCCTATGCTGGCCTTTTTCAACTACCTGCTGCGCCTGGCCAATCTTTGCCAGAAGGAATTTATTGCAGTGCTCAAAGATCCAGCCAATCGGGTCATTCTGATCGTGCCGCCGATCCTGCAAAGCCTGCTGTTTGGCTATGCCGCCAATTTCGATCTGACCAACGTCCCCTACGCCGTACTGGATGAAAGTCGGGGCGGCGCATCCACCGAACTCATCGCGCGCTTTGACGGCACTGGGGTTTTTCATCGGGTAGCAACGCTTGATTCGGCGAGCCAGATTTCAGAGGTGATCGATACCGGCTCGGCCCTGCTGGTGGTGCATTTCAGTCCCGATTTCGAACGTCTGCTGTCGGCAGGCCATACCACACCGTTGCAGGTCATTCTGGATGGGCGTAACTCAACGACAGCGGGATCTGCGGTCGGGCAACTGCAGGCCATCATATCGGCCTATAACCAGCGCGATGGCCATGACCAGGCCAAACCGGCAGTGACCGTCATGTCACGCGCCTGGTACAACCCAAATCTGGAATCGCGTTGGAATATTGTGCCCGCGCTGATCGCCTCGCTCAGCATGATACAAACCATCATGCTGGCGGCGCTTTCGGTGGCGCGCGAACGCGAACAGGGCACCTTCGACCAATTGCTGGTAACACCGTATACGCCGCTACAGATCATGATCGGCAAGGCTATTCCGTCTATTGCCATCGGGCTCTCGCAAGCAATGCTGGTGCTGACGATATCACTTTACTGGTTTGATATTCCGATGACCGGCAGCTTTTGGGCGCTCTTGCTGGCCATGCTGATGTTCATGATCACCATCGTCGGGATCGGCCTGTCGATCTCGGCCCTGTCGGCAAATATGCAACAGGCCATGCTCTACACGTTTGTGCTGATCATGCCGCTCACACTGCTCTCTGGCCTGGCGACACCGGTGAGCAATATGCCCCATTTCATGCAAATGGCCACTTACGCGAACCCCCTGCGCTTTGCAATTGACCTGGTGCGAAGAATCTATCTGGAAGGCGCGCCGCTGACACTGTTATGGCACGACTTTATCCCATTTGTGGGGATCACACTTGTGACCATGCCGCTTGCCGCCTGGCTATTTCGCAACAAGCTGTAGCGATGACAAGCAATGCGAAACAGCGCCCAACAGCCACCGGGCTATCGGGCAATAGCGCGCGCTTGATCGCGCGCTGATCACCTGGAAAACCTCACCTTGAAACGGACATCCTGCGGCCTTGCAGACGGCACTTTCCGCCCGAGCGCAACATGCCAATCATTCCCCGGGCGCCGATTGGAAAAAAATAATGGCGTAGCCGGCAAACGCTGGCCACGCCAATCACATCCTGCTATCGAATCCTGCTACCCGTTAATATAAACGTAGCTGGTTCGGAATCAGGCCGCTGCCACGGCATCCGGTGCAGTAGCAGCAGATGCATCCACCGGGTGCACGGTTCTGGCTGTCAGCACGAGGCGATTCCAGCCATTGATTGCGACCGCCGCGAGGGTATAGCCGGCAATCTGTGCCTCGGTAAAGAATTGCCGCATGGCGTTGTAATCGTCGTCCGGGGCACCGGTTTGTGAAACAAGTGTAATCGCTTCGGCCCAGGCAATCACTGCACGTTCCCTGGCGCTGAACACCTGCGCTTCACGCCAGACGCAAAGCAAGTCCAGTTGTTGTGC
>NZ_JBQEAU010000049.1:26611-28841 GCF_052108595.1 Advenella sp. | reverse complement strand
CCGCTGACCTCTTGCATGCCATGCAAGCGCTCTCCCAGCTGAGCTATACCCCCACACGTCTCAACTAATGTTGTCTAGCGAAGAAGCGGAATTATGACTTCTTTTGCGCTCTTGCGCAAGCTTTTTCGGCAATGCAATAAAAATACAACAATTTGCCCGCCTATTGAAGCTTGGCCCGGGCGCAAAGCAACCGGCATCACGAGTCGGTCATCACCATTGCATTGCGTACACGACGCGCTGCCAGCAAGACATCGGTGGCCGTCAGGCCGATAGGGCCCGTGCCCTCTTTGACCAATAGATCGGCCGCGGCACCATGCAGCCACACTGCACCAGATATTGCCTGGGCCGCTTCAATGCCTTGCGCCAGACATGCGCCCAGCATCCCCGCCAGGACGTCGCCGGTGCCACCAGAGGCCAGCCCGGGGTTCCCGGTATTGTTCACATGGGTGTCTCCCTGTGGCGAGCAGATGACCGTTCTGTAGCCCTTGAGCACCGTCCACGCCTCATATTTCTTGCTGATTGCCACGGCGGCACGCGCCCGGCCCTGTTGCAATTCTGTCACGTCGCAATCGAGCAGCCTTGCCGCTTCCTGAGGATGCGGCGTGAGCACCAGTATCCGATTTCGCGCGCCGGCGCCAATTTTCCCCTGTGCCAGCAAAGTCAGGCCGTCTGCATCCAGTACCAACGGAATATCAAGGGTCGCCCGAAAGACCTGGTACAGCAGGCCCAGTGATTTCTCATCCAGCCCCATGCCTACACCGGCCACGCACACGGTCATCTGGTCCGAACGCAGCAACTGGTCGGCGCGCCCCAGCATCAGTTCGGGGTGAGAAGGGTCAACAACAAAAGGCAAATCATCAACAAACCCGACTTTCACTTTGCCTGCGCCCTGCATCAGGGCTGCCCGGGCAGCCAGCAATGCAGCCCCCGTCATGCCAGGCGCCCCGCCGATGACGCCGACGGTACCGAAGCTGCCCTTGTGACTGTCTGCGAGACGGGGACGACACAGCGCGGGAAAATGTTGTCTTGCGTATTCGACTGTCATAGTGCTCCTTTGTCATTGCAGGGACCAGGCCAAACGCCCTTGCGGCAAAACGACAGGCTTCTCGCTGATGCCATTGAGGCTTTGGCTTTTTTGTCTTTCAGCTCAATGACAGCACAGTCGCACGGGTCCGTCAAGGACCACGAAGCGTTCGGCCGGCGCAAGGACCGGCACAGGCAGCTGCACATAAAAACCCACGCACGACAGCGTGGCGGCACCGATTATTTGCTCGCCGACCTCATGCGCTGGCGGCTATTGATAATATGCATACGCATAGCGGCACGCGCAGCATCGGCATCCTGCGCCGCGATGGCGTTGAATATTGCCTCATGCTCCATGTTAAGGCGTTGCTGGTACATGGCTTTTTCCTGATCGAAAATCGCCAGCCGGCTGCGCGGTATCGCGTGTTTGCCCAACTGGCGCAGCAGATCCAGAAAGTGCGAGTTGTGTGTCGCCTTGGCGATCTGTTCATGGAACTGAAAATCGACATCCACCGAAATATCGCGGGAAATATCTTCCTTGACCAAGGCGCGCAGAATGCGCTCAAGCTCTGCCAACTGTTCGTCGGTGCGCCGCTGGGCCGCCAGGCCTGCCGCCTCGGACTCCAGGCATGCCCGCACCTCCAGCACGGCAGCCAGCTCTTCGGCCGTACCCGGCGACATGGTGCTGCGATCGAAAATCACATCTTTGACAGAAGGCTCACGCACGAAGGTTCCGACACCGTGGCGCGTTTCGACCAGGCCACGCGCCTGCAATTGTGAAATGGCTTCGCGAATAACACTTCTGCTCACGCCAAAGGCTTCGACAAATTCGGATTCTGTCGGGAGCTTTTTCCCCACTTCCAGGCTGCCCGACTGGATTTTTTCGGTCAGTTGCTCGACCACTTCATCCGAGAGCGTTCTGCCTCTTTTTTTAATTGGGCCAGCGTTAATCAATAGGCGGGTTGGCATAGGTACTGTGGTCACCGTAAGAATAGTTTGGTTACAGGTAGGAAAAGTATGATTTTAAAACGTTTTTTCCTAAAAACGGCCAGAACGCCTCCAGTTCCGGGATTGTTCTGCGACATTTGAAAATGACAGGCCAGTTGGCACCGATCGGAATACCACCATCAGGTCACCGGCGCCGGGTTAAACAGGACCAATGAATTGTGCAGTTTGAGCTTTTCGGCACAGGATTGCTGCCGGCCAC